>CAZGJO010000012.1:12420-20711 GCA_964525685.1 uncultured Ectothiorhodospiraceae bacterium
GTAGAGGCCGATGACGCCACCACCACCGGTCTGGTGGCAGGCCGCACAGTTGTCACCGAACAGACCAGCGCCATAGGAGCGGGCGAAGGCCATCAGATCGGGATCCGCGGCCACGTCTTCGTACTCCATGCCGCTGACCTGGTCGAGGAACTCCTGCTGACGAACCGCCGCCGGACTCTCCTGCATGTCCCGCATCAGCCGCGCCCGGGTGTTCCAGTGCGAGGTCCGCTCTTCACCATCCACCTCGTAGGTGATGGTGCTGATCCCCTTGGTATAGGTATCCCCGATGGGCCAGGCCGGATAGAGGATCCAGTAGATGACCGCAAACACCACCGTGGCGTAGAAGGCCCAGAGCCACCAGCGCGGCAGCGGGTTGTTGTACTCCTGCAGATCCCCGCCATCCCACGCGTGACCGGTGGTTTCGACCTGCCCATCGTTCTGCTTTTGATTTTCACTCATGGTTCCTATCCTCGCGACGCGACGCAGAGTCCGATTCGCTCTCCTCCACGTCATCATCCAACGGAATGTGCCTGTAGGACTCCAGCCGTTCGGCGCGACGCTTGTTGGTGAACAAGTAGACCGCAATGCCGATGTAGGTGCCGAACAGGATCAGCATCAGAATGAACTTGTTCTGTTCGTGCTCGGCTATCCAGCGAAACAGGTCACTCACTTGTTCACCTCGTTACAAACGTCACGTATACCGATCAGCGGAATTCGACGAAGTGGCCATCGTCATACTGGCTGAAGTCGACATGCGTCCCGAGCACCTGCAGGTAGGCGATCATGGCATCCATCTCGGTGATCCGGGACGGGTCGCCATCGAAATTCTCCGCCTGGGCCTGCGCCATCAGGTTGTCCTCGGCACGATGAATGTCGAGCTTCCTGGCCACATCCTCGCCGAACTTCTCCACGTTGGCCTCGTACTCCTCCTCGTTCACCGAGTAGGGGACACCGACCACACGCAGGGCCCGCATCCGCTCTTCGATCTGGGAATAATCCAGATCGTTCTCCGCGAACCACGGGTAGTTCGGCATGATCGACTCCGGCACCACCGAACGCGCGTCCTTGAAGTGCTGGACGTGCCACTCGTTGGAGTACTTTCCGCCGACACGCGCCAGGTCCGGGCCGGTCCGCTTGGAGCCCCACTGGAACGGATGGTCGTACTGCGACTCCGCCGCCAGGGAGTAATGGCCGTAGCGCATCATCTCGTCACGGAAGGGACGGATCATCTGGGAGTGACATGCATAGCAGCCTTCCCTGATGTAGAGATCCCGGCCCCGCAGCTCCAGCGGGGTGTAGGGCTTGACCCCCTCCACTTCCTCGACGGTCTCGTCGATGTAGTAGAGCGGGACGATCTCGATAAGACCGCCGATGCTGATGACCACGAGGATCAGGACCAGCAACCAGCCCGCATTGGTTTCAACTGTTTCGTGTTTCATGGTTGTCGTCTCCTCCTCGTCCCTTAGTGCGAGCCGGCCGGGATGCTGGCATCAGCAGCCGCCTGTTCGCGCTTGGCCATGGAGATGGTCTTGAAGCAGTTGATGGCCAGGAGAACCATGCCCACCAGGAAGAACAGACCACCAATGGTACGCACCACGTACGGGGCGTGCAGGAACGACACGGTCTCGATGAAGGTGTACGCCAGGTTGCCGTACTCATCGAAGGCCCGCAGCATCAGGCCCTGCCCGATACCGGCCACCCACATCGCACTGATGTAGAGCACGATACCGATGGTCGCCAGGAAGAAGTGGTAGTAGACCATCTTCATACTGAACAGCTTGACGCCGTAGAGCTTCGGCACCAGATGGTAGATCGCCCCGAAGGAGATCATCGCCACCCAGCCCAGCGCACCGGAGTGCACGTGGCCAACGGTCCAGTCGGTGTAGTGCGACAGGGCGTTGACGCTCTTCAGCGACATCAGCGGGCCCTCGAAGGTCGACATGCCGTAGAAGGAGAGCGACGTGATCAGGAACAGCATGATCGGGTCGGTCCGCAGCTTCTCCCAGGCACCCGACAGGGTCATGATGCCGTTGATCATGCCGCCCCAGGAGGGCATCAGCAGCAGGATCGAGAAGGTCGCAGCCAGGGTCGAGGTCCAGTCCGGCAGAGCCGTCCAGTGCAGGTGGTGCGCGCCGGCCCACATGTACAGGAAGATCAGCGACCAGAAGTGGATGATCGACAGCCGGTAGGAGTACACCGGACGGCCGGCCTGCTTCGGCACGAAGTAGTACATCATGCCGAGGAACGCGGCGGTCAGGAAGAAGCCCACGGCGTTATGGCCGTACCACCACTGCAGCATGGCATCCTGGACACCCGCGTGCAGGCTGTAGGACTGCCAGCTGAACAGCGAGATCGGCACCGCCATGTTGTTGAAGATATGCAGCAGGGCCGTCGCCACGATGAACGACAGGTAGAACCAGTTGGCCACGTAGATGTGGGGCTGGCTCCGGCGCCGCAGGGTCTGCACGAACACCCAGAAGTAGACGACCCAGACCACCGCGATCAGGAGGGCGATGGGCCAGGTGTGCTCGGCGTACTCGCGACCCATGGTGTGCCCGGACAGGATGGTGAGCACGGAGAGCACGATGACCGCCTGCCACCCCCAGAACGTGAAGTTGGCCAGCGTATCGCTGTACAACCGGGTCTGGCAGGTGCGCTGCACGATGTAGTAGGAGGTAGCGAACAGAATGCTGCCCCCGAATCCGAAGATCACACCGGAGGTGTGGATCGGACGGAGCCGACCGAAGGTCAGCTCGGGGATGTTGAAGTTGAGAGCCGGCCATGCCAGTTGAGCGGCGATGATGACACCGGCAAGCATGCCGATGACACCCCACACGATGGCCATGATAGTGAATTTGCGGACAATATCGTAGTTGTACTGTTCCGCTGCCTGAACAGATGCGCCCTCGTGGGCACTTGTGCTGTCAGCGATTGTCTGAGCCATTTGACGCCTCGCTTTATCAAACCAAACGGATTCTCGGGCGGAGCACCCGCGTGGACCCCCGCAGGTAGTGGGGTATGGTAATGACCCCCGTTCATAGTGGCAAGCACTCCGCTTCCCACTCTCTCTCCCAGCACGGCGCAGGTTGGCCGATCCGGCGGCTGTTTTAATTGATCCCGATCAGGAGACAGGCGGCTCCCCAACCAGAAAATCCGCCGCCGACAACAGTGCTTCGGCGACTTCCCGGGGTGTGGCATTTGGCGCATGGGGCAGGTCGGCGAGCAGGGGAGCCCCCAGCCGCTCCCGCAGGGTCTCGATGTTGGCCGCGCGGGCATCCATTGCCGGTTCGGGGTCGCAGGCGATCCAGCCGGCCAGCGACAGGCCCCGCGCGCGGATGGACTCGGCGCTGAGCAGGGCGTGGTTGAGGCAGCCGAGGCGCATGCCCACAACCAGCACCACCGGTAGACGCAGGGCCGCGCCCAGATCGGCCAGTGTCTGTCCGGGGGCCATGGGGACCAGCCAGCCGCCGGCCCCTTCCACCACGGCCCGGACCCCGGCGGGTACGGCGCGCTCCAGGGTGCCGGCCAGCCGTCCGGTATCCAGATCGGCGCTGACCTCGGCGGCGGCCAGATGGGGGGCCATGGGCGGTTCCAGGCAGACGGGATTGACCGCCTCGTAGGGCAGCGCCACGGAGGCGGCTCGGCGCAGGGCCTCGGCATCTTCGTTGCGCAGGCCGTCCGGTGTTCGCTCGGCCCCCGCCGCCACCGGCTTCAGGCCGCAGACCGCCTCTCCCCGTGCCGCCAGGGCCGCCACCAGACCAGCGGCGATCCGGGTCTTGCCGACCCCGGTATCGGTCCCGGCAACGAACACCCCCTTCATGTCCGGCTCACCGATCCGCGCAGCTGGTCGAGGCTCACCGTGGTGGTATCACCGCTGCGCTGCTGGTGCGGGGTCTCCGGCGCCCAGGCGTGGCCGTGGACCACCTCCCAGGTGGAGGGCAGCCGGTCGCACTGGCGCAGCGGCTCGTAGGCCGCCTCCAGGGTCGCCAGGGCGCCCCGCCCCATGAGGCCGGCGCGGCGCCCGCCGAGTACCGTGTGCGCCCCGATCCCCTTGAGGTCGCGCATCAACGCGCGGACATCGGGATAGGTCAGGGTGAAGTGGGCGGTGTCCATCACCGGGTCGGCAAATCGGGCCCGGACCAGATCATCGCCCAGGTCGTGCATGTCCGGGAAACCGTTGACGTGGGTGCCGCCATCCACCGCCTCCCAGGCCCGGCGCAGCTCCCACAGGGTGTCCGGCCCGAAGGTGGAGAACATGAACAGCCCGCCCGGTCGCAGGACGCGGCGGACCTCCTCGAAGGCGACGCGCGGTTCCGGGCACCACTGCAGGGTCACATTGGAGGTCACCAGATCGAAGCTGGCATCGGCGAAGGGCAGCCCCTCGATGTCGGCAACGGCAAAGCCGAAGCGCCGGGCGCGCCATGGCCAGCGCCGCCGTCCCCCCGCCCGGGAGCGGGCCGCCGCCACCATCCCCGGGGCGAGGTCGGCGGCCACCACGTGGGCATCGCGGTAGCGCTCTCCCAGCGCCGCCGCCAGCCGCCCCGTGCCGGTGCCGATGTCGAGGATGCGTCGCGGTGCGATCCGGATCAGATCCAGCCGTTCGTCGAGATCGGCGGCCACCTGGTGCTGCAGCACCGCCTGCTCGTCATAACGCGACGCCGCCCCGTCGAAGGCATCGCGGATCCGCGCCCGGCTGGCGGGGTCGAGTGAGCGCGGCTCAGCCATGGGCTTTCTCCAGGGTCTCCAGGAAAGCGGCCCGATGCGAGATGAAGGGGGCATGGCCGGCCCCGGGGATCACGCTGACCATGGCCCGCTCCAGGTCCGCCGCCGTCGCCTCCAGCGCCGCCGGGGGCACGAGGGTATCGCGCTCCCCACCGATGAGATGCACCGGTACATCGATGGCCCCCAGTTCCGCCCGCAGATCGCTGTCGGCCAGCCATTCCAGTCCGCGGGCGAGCCCGTCGGGTTCGGGCTCGCCCCCCTCCCGCAGCTGCTCGCGCAGCCGCCGGGTGTCCTCGCGCGCCGTCTCCGAGCCTCGGGCCTGAAGGGCGAGGAACCGGTTCAGGGTCCGCTGGTGGTCCGCGGCCAGCTCCGTCCGGAACCCTTCCAGCACGTCCGGGGCCACGGCATGGGGCCAGTCGGGGCCCTGCACGAAGCGCGGCGTGGCCGCCACCAGCACCAGTCCGGCGATATGCTCCGGCCGGTCCAGCGCCATGCGCAGGGCGAGCAGCCCCCCCAGGGACCAGCCCATGACCACGCTGCCCGGCTGCAGCCAGTCGGCGGCCTCGGCGGCGGCGTCGGCCAGCCCTCCGGCCGCCGTCGACCGACTGCGGCCGTGGCCCGGCAGGTCGACGAGGGTCACTCGGCGCGACGCCGCCAGCCCCTCCTCGATCCCGGACCAGACCCCGCTGTGGAGCCCCCAGCCGTGGAGCAGCAACCAGTCCGGACCGCTGCCCGTCGTCCTGCCGTACAGCCCCCACTCTCTCATGCCGTCTCCGCTGGTCGGGTCGCGGCCAGCGCCGCCACCAGTGCCTCGATATCCGCCTCGGCATGGCGTGCCGAGAGGCTCACCCGCAGCCGCGCGCTCCCCGCCGGGACGGTCGGCGGACGCACCGCCCCCACGAGGAAGCCGCGTGCCTCCAGGGCCGCCGACCACGCCGTGGCCGCTTCGGCCCCGCCCGCCCACACCGGCTGGATGGCCGTCTCCGAGGCCATCAACGGCAGTCCGGCGGCCACGGCCTCGGAGCGGAAGCGGGCGACATTGTCCCGGAGCTGCCCGCGCAGGGCCTCCCCCTCCTCGCCCCGGATCAGCGCCAGGCTGGCGCGAGTGGCCTCGGCCACCGCCGGGGGCAGCGCGGTGGTATAGATGTAGGTCCGGGCATTGTTGATCAGCGTCTCGATGACCGCCTCGTCACCGGCGACAAAGGCGCCGAAGGTGCCGAAGGCCTTGCCGAGGGTACCCACCAGCAGCGGCACGGCCTCGGCATCGAGACCGGCGGCGGCCACGCTGCCCCGGCCGCCGGGCCCGACGACCCCCAGACCGTGGGCGTCGTCCACCATGAACCAGGCGTCATGGCGCCGCACCACCTGCGCAAGTTCCGCCAGCGGTGCGCTGTCCCCGTCCATGCTGAAGACGCCGTCGGTGGCCACCAGCACACCGCCGCGGCGCGTCAGGCCCGCTTCGAGGGCCGCCGTATCGGCATGCGGGTAGCGGTGCAGCCGCCCCCCGGAAAGGCGCACGGCATCCAGCAGCGAGGCGTGATTGAGGCGATCCCCCCAGACCGGCTGGCGCCGCTCGGTCAGCGCATCGACAGTGCCGAGGTTGGCCATGTAGCCGGTGGAGAAGAGCAGGGCCCGCTGGCGCCCGGTGAACGCCGCCAGCTCCTGCTCCAGCTGCTGATGGCTGTCGGCGTGCCCCCCCAGCAGATGGGCGGACCCGGCCCCCGCGCCCCAGCGCCGCGCCCCGTCGGCCAGCGCCTCGGCCACCGCCGGATGGGCGGCCAGGCCCAGGTAGTCGTTACTGGAGAAGTTGCACAGCGACCGCCCCTCCTGCTCCACCCACGCCCCGGGGGCGGAGTCGAGCCGGCGGCGGCGGCGGTAGAGACCATCGGCGGCGCGCTGGTCCAGGGCCGCCCGCAGATCCTCGCGCCGCGGCGCCATTACGCCCCGATGGCGGAAGCCGGACCCGTCTCTTCGAAGGCCCCCTCGGGGCGCAGCCCCAGCTTCTCGAACAGGGCCCGATCGCCCTCCACACCGGCGTTGCCCACGGTGAGCAGCTTGTCGCCATAGAAGATCGAGTTGGCCCCGGCGCTGATGCACAGCGCCTGCAGGGCGTCGTCCATCTCCTCGCGCCCCGCCGAGAGGCGGACATGGGAACGCGGCATGAGGATCCGGGCAGTGGCGATGGTGCGCACGAACTCGATGGGGTCGAGATCCTCGCCCACCTCCAGCGGCGTCCCCTCCACCCGGATGAGCCGGTTGATGGGCACGCTCTCCGGATGCGGCTCCAGGTTGGCCAGCTGCTGCAGCAGACCGGCACGACCGTCGCGATCCTCGCCCATGCCGAGGATGCCGCCGGAACAGACCTTCATGCCGTGTTCGCGCACCTGGGCCAGGGTGTCCAGCCGATCCTGGTAGGTCCGGGTGGTGATCACCTCGCCGTAGAACTCCGGCGCGGTGTCGAGGTTGTGGTTGTAGTAGTCCAGCCCCGCCTCGCGCAGCTCGGCGCTCTGCTCCTCGCTGAGCATGCCGGCGGTCAGACAGGTCTCCATGCCGAGCTCGCGCACCCGGCGCACCATCTCGGTGACCGTCTCCATGTCCTTCGGCTTCGGACTGCGCCATGCGGCACCCATGCAGAAGCGCGAGGCGCCGGCGGCCTTCGCCTGCCGGGCCGCGTCGACCACCTCCTCCACCGCCATCAGCCGCTCGCGCTCGATGCCGGTGTCATAGCGAGCGCTCTGGGGACAGTAGGCGCAGTCCTCGGAGCAGGCCCCGGTCTTCACGGAGAGCAGCGTCGACAGCTGCACCTCGGTGGGATCGAAGTGCTGCCGGTGGACGGTCTGCGCCTGGTAGAGGAGCTCCGGGAAGGGCTGCTCCAGGATCGCGCGGACGGCCTCGCGGCTCCAGTCGTGGCGCGGCTCAAGGCCGACTTCGTTCATGGGACGACTCCTAATGGTGTTCCGGTATCTCGGTGTCGGTCCAGGTCTCGCGCTGGATCCGCACCAGGTCATAGATCGACAGGGGGATGATGATCCCGGCGCAGATCGCCCAGGTCACCGCCCACGGCTGCCACCCGCTGAAGAAGTTGGCGACCACCACCACCACGCCGATGAGGGCGTAGAGCCGGGTGGCGGCGCGCTGGGTGTAGTAGCCGACGCGGGGATTGGGGTTGTGCCGGTTCATGGCATAGACCAGCATCGACGCGCCCATCCACAGGATCCCCACGGGGAACGGGATCAGCATGGCGACGATGTTGCCGTAGTTGAAGATCTTGGAAGCAAAGCGCGCACTGTCGGCGCTGACCACGCGCGGCCCTTCCAGCTTTTCCTCGTGTTCCGGCTCACTCATGGCGACCCTCTCCTGTTTGACCCGGGCGCGGCCTCGCTTGTGGCGATACCTCGGCCTCGTAATCGGTCCATGCTAATCTGACCGCCGGAACTGTCAACCATTCGACCCGTGCGCCGGTGTCCGGGCCGGGGGCGAGCGGCGGGTGATGGGGGATCCACGACCGGAGGGCGTCGGCCGCAGGGATGCGGCCGTCGAGCCTACACGGACGTATTCACGGCGTCCCT
>CAZGJO010000013.1:0-19880 GCA_964525685.1 uncultured Ectothiorhodospiraceae bacterium
GCCACCCGGCGCGCAACGTCGAACAGAACCTCGCCGACCTGCGCGCCCAGATCGCCGCCAACCAGCGCGGCGTCCACGAACTCCACCGGCTGGTGGCGCACTGCGGCGCGGCGGTGGTCGAGGCCTACATGGGCCACGTCCAGGACAACGCCGAGGAGCAGGTGCGCCGCGTCCTCGGGCGCCTCCCCTCGGGCCACTGGCGCGCCACGATGGACAACGGCGCCGCCATCACCGTGGCCGTGCGGGTCGACCCCGAGCGGCGCGCGGCGGTCATCGACTTCACCGGCACCGATGAACAGCGGCCGGACAACTTCAACGCCCCGCTCGCGGTGACCCGGGCGGCGGTGCTCTACGTCCTGCGCTGCCTGGTGGACGACGCCATCCCCCTCAACGACGGCTGCCTGCAGCCGGTGGAGCTGGTACTCCCCGAGGGGTGCCTGCTGAACCCCCGCCCCCCGGCGGCGGTGGTCGCCGGCAACGTCGAGGTCAGCCAGGTGGTCACCGACGCCCTGTTCGCCGCCCTCGGCGTGCTCGCCAACGGCCCCGGGACCATGAACAACGTCACCTTCGGCAATGGCGACCACCAGCACTACGAGACCCTGTGCGGCGGTGCCGGGGCCGGTGACGGCTTCCCCGGCGCCGACGCCGTCCACGTCCACATGACCAACAGCCGCCTGACCGATCCGGAGGTGCTGGAGACGCGCTTCCCGGTGCGGCTGGACGCCTTCGCCATCCGGCGCGGATCCGGCGGCAGCGGGCGCTGGCGCGGCGGCGACGGCATCGAGCGGCGGCTGACCTTCCTCGAACCGATGACCGTGGCACTGCTGGCCAACAGTCGGCGAGTGGCGCCCAGCGGGCTGAACGGCGGCGGCGATGGCCTGGTGGGCGAGCAGTGGGTGGAGCGCGCCGATGGCCGCGTGGAGCCACTGGCCGGCTGCGACCGCGCCGAGATGGGCGTCGGCGATGTCTTCGTCATCCGGACGCCGGGAGGCGGGGGCTTCGGCTCCGACTGATTCGAACGTGCCGAGGGCTGCGGATGGTCGAGGGGCGGTGGGGTGATCAAAAAAGCCCGCCTCACGGCGGGCTTTTTTGATCGTTCATCTGAACCGGTTACGCGGCCTGGCGCGTTGCGCCCGAGCCCTGGTCATGGCCGGACGGAATCCCCTTGTCCGCCAGGACGGTAAGCAGACCGATCTTCATGCGCTCTTCATGGGTGTATGCATTGAGCGTCTTGCCGATCGCCTCGTGCAACTGGTCGAAGGCGACCCTGTTACTGGCCACGAACGTATTGAAATCCATTGTTCCTCCCGCCCCTGGAACGCCGAGGCGCGCGTGTTCTCGAGTGATTCCCAAGGCATGCTTGTCCGGCGTGTTCGATACCGGCATTCTTGGGTACATCCAGAGTATTGTCAAGAACGTAAAGCCTGGCGGTTCATCGCGCCATGACGGCTACTTTTGCCGCAGTTGGAGTACCACCCAACGAGCACCGTGACGCTCTATTCGGATAGAGGCCTCGGTTCCAAGATGGGTTCCAAGCATCTCGTAGAACTGAACCTGAGCAATGTCGTCACACCAGATCTTTACGGTGCTGGTCTGCATGCTGGTATTGCTGAGGTACAGCGCGCCCTTGAGTGCCTCGGTCATGACACCCTGAATCCTCCGAATTCGAAGGCTCTCCTCTTCAGCGGAGCCCTCATCCAGGTCGGGTTCGGCGCGCATGCTGAGCATCTTCAGCCACGCGTTGTCCCGCTGCGGACGGGCATAGGAGACCTCGATCAGGGCGCGTGCGACAAGTGGCTCATTTCCATCAAAAACCCCGTACCAGCCCACATCCCCCCTGCCAGCCACGGGCATCTCTTCATTGAGACGTTGGCGCGCCGCCGAGATGACGTGCAGGAAGCGGGAAGGAGGGAGGGCGTAATCCAGGCGTTCCAGCTGAGCCTGCCACGACCGTTCGGTTGCATCCAGATGTTCGTTTTCCACTTCTTCAAAAGCGTAGTCCATGCTTTTCTCCGTAGTCGTCCCTGTTTGTTTCCCTGTCAGCGCCCAGGATTCTATCACCCGGAGAAGCAAGCTCACAGTACGGCCAGGGCCTTCTGAAACTCCGGTTCCACCAGAGTGAGAGGCCGCCCCCACGGGGCACCGCCCATCGGCGCGCCTCCCAGGCTAGACTCGACCAACCCGGAACGACCCGGATCAATCGAGACACGAAAATTGATCCCGCCCCCCCATGGTGCGATCATGTCCCGAAACACGTTCGACAGGGCCACAGCACATGGAAGCCATCCGCACCGCCGTCATCGGCGTCGGCTACCTCGGCAAGTTCCACGCCGAGAAGTACGCCGCCGCCCCCGAGGCCGATCTGGTCGCCGTCTGCGATGCCGACCCCGAGACCGCCGCCGCCATCGCCGAGAAGCTCGGCGTCGAGGCCGTCACCGACTATCGTGACCTCATCGGCCGGGTCGACGCCGTCAGCATCGTCGTCCCGACGCGACTCCATCACGAGGTCGCCGCGACCCTGATCGACGCCGGCATCCACGTGCTCGTGGAGAAGCCCATCACCGCCACCGTCGAGGAAGGAAAGGACCTGGTCACCCGCGCCGAGCACAACGGCGTCACCCTCCAGGTGGGCCACCTGGAGCGCTTCAACCCGGCGATGATGGCCCTGCGCGAGGAGGTCCACCAGCCGCTGTTCATCGAGAGCCACCGGCTGGCCCCCTTCAATCCGCGCGGCGCCGACGTCAACGTGGTGCTGGACCTGATGATCCACGACATCGACCTGATCCTCGACCTGGTCGGGGCCCCCATCCGCGAGCTGCGCGCCGACGGCATCCCGGTGATCACCGAGGCGGTGGACATCGCCAACGCGCGGATCAAGTTCGAGAACGGCTGCGTCGCCAACGTCACCGCCAGCCGGGTCAGCCTCGACGCCCAGCGCCGCATGCGGGTGTTCGAGCACAATACCTATCTGGCCGTGGACTTCCAGCACCGCAAGCTCTCCAGCCACCGCGTCGGGGACCGTGAGACGCTTACCGACGCCGGCATCCCCGAGATCGAGAGCCACGAGAAGGTCTTCGACGGCGGCGACGCCATCCGCGAGGAGGTCCACGACTTCCTCGGGGCCATCGCCACGGGCCGCCGCCCCACCGTGGATGGCGCGGACGGTCTGCGAGCCCTGGAGACGGCCCTGGAGATCTCCCGGCTGATGACCTACTCCCAGGTGGAGTTCCAGCAGCTCACCGATTGATTGACGGATTGACGAACCGACACGACCCACCCCGAACCCGAGGAAACACGACATGATCCCAATGGTGGACCTGCGCGGCCAGTACGAGAGTCTGCGCGAGGTGATCGAACCGGCCGTCCTGGAGGCGCTGGGCGCGACCCAGTACATCCTCGGCCCCAACGTTCAGGCCTTTGAACAGGAGGCGGCGGAGTGGCTCGGCGTACGCCACGCCATCACCTGCGCCTCCGGTACCGATGCCCTGCACCTGGCCCTGGATGCCGCCGGCATCGGCCCCGGGGACGAGGTCATCACCAGCCCGTTCACCTTCATCGCCACCGCCGAGGCGATCCGGTATGTCGGGGCGACCCCGGTCTTCGTCGACATCGAGCCGGCCGGCTTTAACATCGACCCGGCCGCCGTCGAGGCCGCCATCACCCCGAAGACCCGGGCCATCCTGCCGGTCCACCTGTTCGGCCAGCCGGCCGACATGGGCGCCCTGATGGCCATCGCGGAGAAACACGGTATCACCGTGGTGGAGGACTGCGCCCAGTCCTTCGGCGCCGACATCGACGGCACCATGACCGGCAGCTTCGGCATCGCCGGCGCCTTCAGCTTCTTCCCGAGCAAGAACCTCGGCTGCTATGGCGACGGCGGCATGATCACCACCAACGATGACGCCGTCGCCGACCGGATTCGCATGCTGCGCAACCACGGCAGCAGCGAGCGCTACTACCACGACGTGGTCGGCTACAACAGTCGCCTGGACGAGCTGCAGGCGGTCATCCTGCGCATCAAGCTCGAGCGCATGCGCGGCTACAATGAGGGCCGCCGCCGCGCCGCCCACCTCTACAGCGAGCTGCTGGCCGACGTGCCCGGCGTGACCCCGCCGCCGGAAACCGGGGGCACCCACGTCTACCACCAGTACACGCTGCGGGTGGAGAAGCGCGAGGCGATCCAGCAGGCCCTCCAGGCGGCCGGCGCGGCCTCGGCGGTCTACTATCCGGTGCCCCTGCATCAGCAGAAGGCCTTTGCCGAGGCGTGCCACGGGGTCAGCCTGCCGGTGACCGAGCAGGCCGCCGCCGAGGTCCTGTCCCTGCCGATGTTCCCGGAACTCTCCAAGGAGCAGGTCCACACCATCGTGGACGCCATCCGCGCCGCCGTATGAAGAACGCTCCGCGCATCATGGTGATCGCCGGGGAGGCCTCCGGCGACGCCCATGCCGCCCGCGTCGTCGAGACCATCCGCCGGGACCTGCCCGCCGCCACCTTCTTCGGTGTCGGCGGCCCCGCCCTGGAGGCGGCCGGCGTGGAACTGGCCTTCCCCGCCTCCGAGCTGTCGCTGGTCGGGATCGTCGAGGTCCTCAGCCACTACCGCCACATCAAACGGCGGCTGCTCGAGATGCGCCAGCGGCTGGTGGACGAGCAGCCGGACCTGCTCATCGTCACCGACCTGCCGGAGTTCAACATGCGCCTGGCGAAGACCGCCCAGGAGCAGGGCATCCCGGTGCTCTACTACATCAGCCCGCAGATCTGGGCCTGGCGCAAGGGGCGTCTGAAGACCATCGCCCGCCGCGTGGACGCCATGGCGGTGGTCTTCCCCTTCGAGGTCCCCATCTACGAGGCGGCCGGCGTGCCGGTGCGCTTCGTCGGCCACCCCCTGGCCACCGACACCCCGGTGGGGATGAGCCGGGCTCATGCCCGCCGCGTCCTCGGACTGCCCCTGGAGCCGCGCATCGTCGGCCTCTTCCCCGGCTCCCGCGTCAACGAACTGCAACGGCTGATGCCGGCGCTGGCCGATGGCGCCAGCCGACTCCTGGCCGAGGCTCCCACCCTCCGGTTCGTGGTGCCCCTGGCCGACGGCCTCGATCCGGCCCTGGTGGAGGAACCGCTGGCCGCGGCGGGGATCGAGGCCACCATCGTCCGGGGCCAGTTCCACGCCACCACCGCCGCCTGCGACGCCATCGCCAGCGCCTCGGGAACGGCCACCCTCCAGATCGGCCTCATGGGCACACCGCTGACCGTGATCTACAGGGTCTCCGCGCTGACCGGGTGGATCGCCCGCCTGCTGGTGAATCTCGAGCACGTCTCGCTGGTGAACATCGTGGCCGAGAAACCGGTGGTCCGGGAGTATCTGCAGCGCGAGGCCACCGGCGAGAACATCGCCGACGAACTGCGGCGCCTGCTGTTCGACACCGCCTACGCCGACAGGGTCCGGGGGGAACTGGCCGAGCTGCGCGCCCGGCTGGGCGACGGTGATGCACCGGAGGCGGTGGCGGAATGGGCGGTCGAGATCATCGCCGACAGCGGTCGCGTCAGCGCAGGATCCCCCGACGACTCTCACTGACGAAGCGGCAGAACTCCGCGACCTCCGGATCCAGGTCGATGAGGTCGGCCAGGAGTTCCATGGCATCCTCGATGGTCAGGCCTTCCCGGTAGACGCGCCGATAGGCCTGGCGCAAGCGCCCCAGGCTCTCCTCGCCGAACCCGGCACGCTTCAGCCCCTCGGTATTCAGACCCCGCGGCTCGGCCGGGTTCCCGGATATGCGCACGAAGGGAGGGACATCCTTGCTGACCACCGCCCCCATGCCCGAGAAGGTATACCGTCCCAGGTGGCTGAACTGGTGGATCAGGCTGAAGCCGCCGAGGATGGCGTGGTCGTCCACGCGCACATGGCCGGCCAGGGAGGCCCCGTTGGCGAAGGTGGTGTGGTCGCCGACGATGCAGTCGTGGGCGATGTGGACGTAGGCCATGATCCAGTTCTCGTTGCCGATCCGGGTCACGCCCCCGCCCTGCAGGGTACCGCGATTGAGGGTGGCATATTCGCGGATGACGTTGCCGTCGCCGATCTCCAGGCGGGTGTGCTCCCCGCGATACTTCTTGTCCTGCGGGTCGTCGCCCACCGAGGCGAACTGGTAGATGCGATTGTTGGCCCCGATGGTGGTCGGCCCCTGGATGACGCAGTGGGGACCGATCCAGGTCCCGGGGCCGATGGTCACATCGGCCCCGACGATGGCGAACGGCGAGACGGTGACCCCCTCGGCCAGGGTCGCGGAGGAGTCCACGACGGCTCGGGGGTCGACCTTCACTCCGCCGCGTCCCTTTCCGCGCACATGAGATCGGCGCTGGCGGCCACGCTGCCGTCTTCCACCGAGGCCTCGCCGCTGAACTTCCAGACCCCGCGGCTGGAGCGCACCACCTGGACCTCGAGCCGCAACTGGTCACCGGGGACCACCTGCTGCTTGAAGCGGGCATTGTCCACGCCCACCAGGTAATAGAGGGAGCCCTGCTCCGGCCGCCGGCCCGTGGTATGGAAGGCGAGGATCCCGGTGGCCTGGGCCAGGGCCTCGACGATGAGCACGCCGGGCATGACCGGTTTCTGCGGGAAATGGCCAGTGAAGTAGGGCTCGTTGTAGCTGACGTTCTTGTAACCCAGCAGTCGCTCGCCCGGCTCGAGCTCCAGCACCCGGTCCACCATCAGGAAGGGGTAGCGGTGCGGCAGGTGTTCCAGGATGCCGTGAATATCGAGTTGTACCAAGGTCTTTCCTCTGTCAGTTCTGTTTTTCGGGGCCCTTTTCCAGGGCCTTGATACGCCGGGCCATGTCGTCCAGCTGGCGGAAACGCACCGCGTTGCGGTTGAAGCGGTCGTGGGCCAGCGCCGGCAGGCCGGCGGAATAGACCCCCGGCCCCGCCAGCGAGCGGCTGACCAGCGACATCGCGGTCACGGTCACGCCATCGCCCAGGGTGACATGGTTGGCCACGCCGACGCCGCCACCCAGCGCACAATCCCGACCGATCCGGACGCTGCCGGCGATCCCGGTGCAGCCGGCCATGACCGTGTGCGCGCCGATGCGGACGTTGTGGGCGATGTGGACCTGATTGTCCAGCTTGACGCCCGACTCAACAACCGTGTCATCCAGGGCCCCCCGGTCGATGGTGGTATTGGCGCCGATCTCGACGTCATCGCCGATGACCACCCGCCCCAGCTGCGGCACCTTCTCCCAGTGGTCGCCGTCGCGCGCCAGCCCGAAGCCGTCGCTGCCGATGACCGCCCCCGGATGGATGACGACGCGCGCGCCCAGTTCCACCTCGTGGAGCAGCGTGACGCGCGCCACCAGATGGCACCCCTCGCCGAGCCGCGCCCGCTCCCCCACCACACAGCCCGGCCCGAGGCGGCACCCCGCCCCGACGACCGCCCCGGCCTCGACCACGCAGTGGGGGCCGATGGCCGCATCGGGCGCGACGGTCGCGGCGGGATCGATGATTGCGGTGGGGTCGATACCGGGCGCACGGCTGGGGGCGGTATCGAAGAGGCGCGCGATGCGGGCAAAGGCCACACGGGGATTGTCCACCACCAGGGCCGTGGTCGGCGCCTCGGCAAGCATGTCGGGGGCAACCACGACCGCCGCGGCCGCGGTGGTCCGCAACTCGCGCACGGCCCAGTCACCGGCGGCAAAGGCCAGGTCCCCGGCACCGGCCGCACCAAGGCTGGCCAGGCCGGTGATGGCCGGGCGGGATTCCCCTTCGATGCGCGCCCCGACGGCGTCGGCGAGCTCCTCGAGAGAACGGCCCATGCCCCGGGCTACTCCTCGTGCTCCCGCTCCAGCCGCTCGAGCACCTCCGGTGTGATGTCCACGGTATCCGCCGCGTAGATCACGTTCTCGCCCAGGATGACGTCGTAGTCTTCACTCTCGGCCATGTCCTCGATGATGGCGAAGATCTGGCGCTGAACCCGGCCCAGCTCCTCGTTGCGACGGACGTTGACGTCCTCCTGGAAGGCCTCCTGGGAGCGCCGCAGCTGGCGGCGCAGCGTCTGCACCGCCTGTTCCAGCTCCTGGCGCTGCCCGGCGCTCATCAGATCACCCTCGCTCTCCAGCCGCTCCTGCTTCTCCTGGAGCTCCCGCTGCTTGGCCACCAGCTCCTGCTCGCGCTGGCCGAACTCCTGCTGGAGCCGGAAATTCGCCGTCTGCGCCTGGGGGGCCTGCTGGAACAGCGCCGAAACATCCACCACACCGATGCGCAGATCGCCGGCCTGGGCCGCCGGCACCAGCAGCAGGAGCACCAGGCCCAGCAGCCCCGCGAGGCGCGAAGCCTCGCCGTCCCTGTATCGTCTCTTCATCACATGTTCCTCTTGTCCTGTCACGCCGCCACCCTAGAACGGCATTCCGATGTTGAACTGCACGGTATCCAGCTCGTCGTCGTCTTCCTCGACGAGCGGCTGCGCATAGCTCAGCTGCAGTAGCCCCACCGGGGTCACCCAGTAGAGGCCGGCCCCGTAGGAGGCGCGCAGCTCGCCGCCGTCGAAGGCGTCGACATCCTCGAAGACGTTGCCGCCGTCGACGAAGACCCCCACCCGCATGCTCTCGCCGTCCCCCGGCGGGAACATCAGCTCCAGCGAGGCGTTGGTGACGAACGACCCCCCGATGGCACGGTTGTCGTCCTGGTCCCGCGGACCCAGCGAGTTGGCGCGGAAACCGCGGACGCTGTTGGTACCACCGCTGTAGTAGCGCTCGAAGATGGGCAGCTCGTCGGTATCGCCGTAACCGTCACCATAGCCGATCCGGCCGCTGAGCGAGAAGGTCGCACGCTCACCCAGCGGGACATAATACTGCGGCCGCACACTCGCCTTGTAGTACTGCAGGTCACTGCCGGGCCCGGTGGTGCTCAGGGAGGTCCGCAGGCGCGCCCCGGCACGCGGGAAGAGGCCGCGATCGCGGCTGTCGTAGGTCCAGCCGGAGGAGATCTCCCAGTTGTCGTAGCGCTCCCCGTATTCATTGATGTAGTCGAGTACGTCATCCGGCGAGCCATCGGTGGTCTTCAGGTGGGTGTGCTCGTAGTCCACCCCGAGGCGCAGGGTCTCGCGCTCACCCATGGGGAAGCCGTAGCTGACGCCGGCGCCGTAGCTGTCGGTCACGAACCGCGTCACGAAGGCGCGCCCGCCGTCGGTGTCGGTGGAGCGGTAACGTCCCCGCAGGGTCCGGCTGATCCCGGTCCTGGTGTGATAGGGGTTGGTGTACGAGATCTCGTAGACCTCGCTCTGCTCGGAGTTGTCGATGGTGATACTGTTGTGGGTCCCGGTGCCGAGGAAGTTGCGCTGGGTCACGCTGGCGTTGACCAGCATCCCCTGGGACTCGGAGTAGCCGATGCCCGCCGACAGCGAACCCGACGGCATCTCCACCACCCGCACATCCAGGTCCACCTGGTCATCGGTGCCCGGCACCGGGCGCCTGTCCACCTGGACCCGCTCGAAAAAGCCGAGCCGGTTCAGACGCTGGCGCGAGAGACTCACCCGTTCCGGCAGCAGCAGACCGCCCTCCAGCTGACGCATCTCACGCCGGACCACCTCGTCGCGCGTCTTGGTATTGCCGCTGATCTCGACGCGCCGGACGTAGACCCGGTTGCCCGGCTCCACATCGAAGCGCAGCGCCACCTCCCGCGCCTCGCGATCGAAAGCGGGAACCGGATTGACGTCGGCGAAGGCATAGCCCTCCTGCGCCAGCCGTTCGGTGATCCGCTCGGCGGCCCGGGTCACGCGGCTGCGGGAGAAGACCTCGCCCGGCTCGATGTCCACCTTCGCCTCCAGCTCCTCGCGCTCCACCGGGAAGCGGCCGTCCAGGCTCACGTCGGAGACCGTGAACTGCTCCCCTTCGCTGACGTTGACGGTGATGTAGACATCGTCCTTCTCCGGGGTAATGGAGACCTGGCTGGAGGTCACCTGGAAGTCCACGTAGCCGCGATCGAGGTAGTGGGAGCGCAGCGCCTCCAGATCACCGGTCAGGCGCTGCTGGGAGTAGTTGTCGCGGCTGCTGAACAGCGCCAGCGGACGGCGCGGGCCGAGCTCGAAGTTGTCGAGCAGCTCGTCGGTCTCGAAGGCGCGGTTGCCCACCAGATTCAGCTGCCGGATGCGCGCCACCTCGCCCTCGTGGATGTCCACCCGCACCGCCACCCGGTTACGCGACAGCGGCTCCACGTTCGTCTCGATGGTCACCCCGTACTTGCCGTTGGCGAAGTACTGGCGGCGCAGCTCCTGCTCCACCCGTTCCAGCACCGAGCGGTTGAAGATCCGCCCCTCGGCCAGGCCGATGGACTCCAGGCTGTCCATCAGCTCGTCGGTCCCGATGTCCTGGTTGCCCTCGATGGTCAGCTCGCCGATGGAGGGCCGCTCGCGGACGTCGACCACCAGGGTGTCGCCGTCGCGGCTCAGGACCACGTCGTGGAAGAAACCGGTCGCGAAGAGGTTGCGCACAATGGCCGCCGCGTCATCCGGCTCGAGGGTCTCGCCGGCCTCGAACTCCATGCTGTTGAGCACGCTTCCCAGCGAGATCCGTTGCAGCCCCTCGACCCGGATGTCGTCCACGGCAAACGGCTCGACGGCCGCCGCGGCCGGGAGCGGAAGGGCGAACAGCACGGCCGCCAGAAGCCATTGTCTCATTGAATTCCCGCTGAAGTGGTTTCCGGACCGGTGGCTCATTGGAACAGGCGCACCAGGTCGTTGTAAAAAGCCAGTGTCATCAAACCGATGATGGCGGCGATCCCGATCTGCTGACCGATGGCCTCGGTACGCTCCGAGACCGGGCTGCCCTTGGCGAGCTCGACACAGTAATACATCAGATGCCCGCCATCCAAGAGCGGTATGGGCAGCAGATTGATGATCCCGAGACTGATGCTGACCACCGCCAGAAAGGCCAGGAACTGCACGAGCCCGCTGCTGGCGGTGTAGCCGGCGTACTGCGCGATGGTGATCGGCCCGCTGAGGTTCTCCAGCGAGGCCTGACCGGTGATCATCCGCCCCAGGATCGTGAGCGTCATGGTGGACGTCTCCCAGGTCCGCACACCGCCGTCGATCAGGGCGCCGATGGGTCCCTGGCGCAGCACCGCGCGGTACTCGTCCGGGAGCTGACCGGGCGGCTCCACCGCCGCGCCCATGCGGCCGTGCGTCTGCCCGTCGCGGCCCTCGACCTCTTCCGTCCGGAGGCTCACCTCCCGCCGCTCCCCCGCGCGTTCGTAGGCGATGCGCAGGCTCTCCCCGGGCCGTCCCTGGACGGTCTGCACCAGGGCGCGCCAGTCCTCCACCGGGGCATCGTCGATGGCGAGGATGCGATCCCCGCTGCGCAGGCCGGCGGCCTCGGCCGGCGAGCCGGAGACGATCTCGCCGAGGACCGGGGGGATCGCCGGCCGCTCCGGGGCCATGCCGACCCAACTGCCCAGATCGCCGGCCCCTTCGGCGGCATCGGCCATGCGCGGCACACTGATCGCCGTATCCATCGACGTGCCGCCGCGCTCCACGGTGACAGGCACCGTCCGGCCGTCCAGCGCCGCCGGCAACAGCGCCTGTTCGACGCTGTTCCAGGTCGGCGTGTCACGCCCGTTGACACGAACCAGACGGTCTCCCGGCCGGATGTCGGCCTCGGCCGCCGGGGAGTCGGCGGTCACCTCGTCGATGACCGAGTGCAGGCCGCCGACGCCCACCATCAGCATCACCGCGAAGGCCGCGATGGCGAAGAGGAAGTTGGCCGCCGGCCCGGCGGCGACGATGGCAAAGCGCCGCCGCAGCGGCTGCCGGTTGAAGGCGCGGTGACGCTCGTCCTCCGGGACCTCGCCCTCGCGCTCGTCGAGCATCTTCACGTAACCACCGATGGGCAGCGCGGCGACCACGTACTCGGTGCCGTCGGCCCCCTGCCGCCGCAAAACGGGCCGCCCCATGCCGATGGAGAAGCGCAGGACGCGCACGCCCGACCAGCGCGCCACCTGGAAATGGCCGTACTCGTGCACGGCCACCAGGATGGCGATGGCCACCGCGAAGGCGGCAATGGTGAACAGGATTCCGGTCATGCCCTATGGACCCCCATGGGCCTCGACAAGTTGCATGGCCCGTTCCCGCGCCTCGCCATCGGCGTCGAGCACGGTGGCCAGGCGGTCCGCCGGGACCACCGGCTGTTCATCCATGACCGCGCCGATGACCCGGGGGATCCCCGGGAAGTCCAGGGCGCCCTCGAGGAAGGCGGCCACCGCCACCTCGTTGGCGGCGTTGAGGATGGCCGGCGCAGTGCCACCGGTCTCGATGGCCCGGTAGGCCAGTGCCAGACAGGGGAAGACATCCGGCCGCGGCGCTTCGAAGTTCAGTTGTGCCGCCGCCAGCATGTCCAGCGGCTCGACCCCGGCGTCGATGCGCTCCGGCCACGCCATGGCGTGGGCAATGGGGGTGCGCATGTCGGGATTGCCGAGCTGCGCCAGGGTGGAGCCGTCGCGGTACTGGACCATGGAGTGGACGATGCTCTCGGGGTGTACCACCACCTGGATCCGGTCCGGCGCCACATCGAAGAGCCAGCACGCCTCGATGACCTCGAGGCCCTTGTTCATCAGGCTGGCCGAATCCACCGAGATCTTGCGCCCCATGTCCCAGTTGGGGTGGGCGCACGCCTGCTCCGGGGTCACCGCCGCCAGATCCTCGGCGCTCCGGCTCCGGAAGGGGCCGCCGGAGGCGGTGAGCAGGATCCGCTCGACCCCGGTGGTGGCACGATCGCCGTGCTGCCCCGGCAGGCACTGGAAGATGGCGTTGTGTTCGCTGTCGATGGGCAGCAGCTCGGCCCCGCCCCGCGCCACGGCGTCCATGAACAGCGCCCCGGCCATCACCAGCGACTCCGTGTTGGCCAGCTGTACCCGCTTGCCGGCCTCGGCGGCCGCCAGCGCCGGTGGCAGACCGGCGGCACCGACCACCGCCGCCATCACCTGCTCGACCTCCGGCAGCACCGCCACACGCGCCATGCCCTCGGCACCGGCGAGGACCGTGGTGGCCTCCCCGGCCTCGGCCAGCAGCCGGCGCAGCCGCTCCGCCGCCGCCTCGTCCTGCAGGACCGCGTAGTCCGGATGGAAACGGCGGCACTGCTCGAACAGCGGCTCCTCGCGCGAGCCGGCGGCCAGGGCCACCACCCGGTAGCGCTCGGGGTGGCGCACCACCACGTCCAGGGTGCTGGTGCCGATGCTGCCGGTGGAGCCGAGGACCGTGATGCCTGCGGGGGTAGTGCCCACGGTGTCGCTCATGTGAGCACCTCCAGCCCGAGGGCGAAGATCGGCGCGGCGGCGGTCACGCTGTCGATGCGGTCCATGACCCCCCCGTGGCCGGGGAAGAGGGTCCCACTGTCCTTGCGATCGGCGACCCGTTTGAGCAACGACTCGGCCAGATCGCCGAGGACGGAGGCCGCCACCGTGACCACGGCCAGCAGCCAGAACAGCGGCGGCAGGGCCAGTTCCAGCCCCCACGCCAGGGCCGCCGCCACGGGGATGGCCAGGGCCATGCCGCCGAGCACGCCCTCCCAGGTCTTGCCCGGGCTGACCGCCGGTGCCAGCCGGTGACGCCCGAAGGCGCGGCCGGCGAAGTAGGCACCGGTGTCCGCCCCCCAGATCAGGACCATCAGAACCAGCAGCCAGCGCGGCCCCTCGTCACCGGCCCCGTGGAGCGTCCCCAGGGCGATCCAGGCCGGGAAGAGCACCAGGACCCCCGCACCCAGGGCCGGCACGCCCCGCCAGAGCCCTCGTCCGCCCGGGTAGGCGATGACCAGCAGCAGCACCAGCGCCCACCAGATGGCGGCCACGGTGAGGAGGGTCGAGGCGTCGAGGAATGTCGGCTCCAGGACCCAGAGTGCGCCCAGGGCCAGCAGCAGCGCCGGATAGGCAATCCCGCCGACACGTCCGGCCCCGGAGAGATCGGCCCATTCCCGAGCCCCGATCAGCAACAGCACCGCGACCACCAGGGCAAAGACCGTGGAGGGCAACAGCAGGATGGCGGCGATGGCCGCCGGTGCCAGGATCAGTGCGGTGAGGATGCGTTTGCCAAGCACTCGCTCGCCTCGGGCTGTTCCACCTGATCCCCGGTCTGGCCGAAACGGCGCTGACGGCCACGGAAGGATTCCAGTGCCTGTGCCAGCGCCGCCTCGTCGAAGTCGGGCCAGAGGGTGTCGGTGAAATAGAGTTCGGTATAGGCCAGCTGCCACAGCAGGAAGTTGCTGACCCGCTGCTCTCCGCCGGTGCGGATGAAGAGGTCCGGCTCCGGGAGATCGGCAAGGGCCAGCCGACGACCGAGGGCATCGGCGTCGATGGCCGCCGGATCCAGCTGCCCGGCCGCCACCTCCCGCGCCATGGCCCGCGAGGCCTCGGCCAGGTCCCAGCGCCCGCCGTAGTTGGCGGCGACGTTCAGGGCGAGGCCGTCATTCTCGGCGGTCAACGCCTCGGCCTCGGCAATGCGCGTCTGGAGCGCCGACGACAGGGTCTCGCGGTCGCCGATGACGCGCAGGCGCACATTGTTGCGGTGGAGCTCCCGCACCTCGCGCTTGAGCGCCTGCATGAAGAGATCCATCAGCGCCCCCACCTCGGCACGCGGCCGGCGCCAGTTCTCGGTGGAGAAGGCGAACAGCGTCAGGGCCTCGACCCCGTGGCGCCCGCACGACTCCACCAGGGAACGCACCCGACCGACACCGGCCCGGTGGCCGGCGACGCGCGGCATGTGGCGCTGGCGCGCCCAGCGGCCGCTGCCATCCATGATCACCGCGATGTGGCGAGGCACCGCGCCGCGGGCCTCGCTCTCCTCCCCCTCGGACATGTTGTCACTCACTTGTTGCGGGCCCGGCGGCCTAGATGGACATCAGGTCCTTTTCCTTCTCCTCGGCCACGCTCTCGACCTCGGCGATGTACTTGTCGGTCAGCTTCTGCACCGCCTCCTCGGCCGCACGCTCCTCGTCCTCGGTGATCTCCTTCTCCTTGAGCAGGGCCTTGAAGTCGGAGTTGGCATCGCGACGGATGTTGCGGATGGCGACCCGCGCCTTCTCCGCCTCGCTGCCCACCAGCTTCACCATGTCGCGCCGGCGTTCCTCGGTCAGCGGCGGCAGCGGCACCCGGATGACCTCTCCGGCGGTGGCCGGATTGAGACCGAGGTCGGAGTTCAGGATCGCCTTCTCCACCTTCGGCACCATGGACTTCTCCCACGGCTTCACGGTCAGGGTCCGGGCATCCTCGACACCGATATTGGCCACCTGAGAGAGCGGCACCTCGCTGCCGTAGTACTCCACCGTCACATGGTCCAGCAGGCTGGTGTTCGCCCGGCCGGTCCGCAGCTTGGACAACTCACCGCGAAAGGCCTCCACGGATTTCTCCATGCGCTGTTCGGCATCCTTCCGGATATCGTCGATCATGCGGCGTCACCTCGTTCCACCAGGGTCCCCTCGTCCTCGCCGCGCACGATGCGCATCAGGGCCCCGGGCTTGTTGATATTGAAGACCCGCAGGGGCATGTCGTGGTCGCGGCACAGCACGATGGCCGTGGCGTCCATGACATCGAGACGCCGGGTCAGAACGTCGTCGTAGGTCAGGTGCTCGTAGCGTTGCGCCTCGGGATTCTCCACCGGATCGGCATCGTAGACGCCGTCGACCTTGGTCGCCTTGAGGACCAGGTCGGCGTCGATCTCGACCCCGCGCAGACTGGCCGCGCTGTCGGTGGTGAAGAAGGGGTTGCCGGTGCCGGCGGCGAAGATGACCACGCGGCCCTTTTCCAGATGGCGAACCGCCCGCCGACGCACGTAGTCCTCGCAGACCTCGTGCATCTGCAGGGCGGACATCACCCGGACCGTCAGCCCCTGCCGCTCCAGCACATCCTGCATGGAGAGGGCGTTCATGACCGTGGCCATCATGCCCATCTTGTCGGCGGTGGCCCGGTGCATCCCCGACGCGGCCAGGGAGACCCCACGGAAGATGTTGCCGCCACCGATGACCAGGCCCACCTGGACACCGCTCGCCGCCACCTCGGCGATCTCGGCGGCAATGCGTTCGATGACGTCGGGGTCGACCCCGAAGGGCCGTTCCCCCATCAGGGCCTCCCCGCTGAGCTTCAGCAGGATGCGGGGATAGGTCGGTGTTCCACCGTGGTCATCTCCCATCCCGCGGCCCTCAGCTGCCCTGAACCTGGGCCATGACCTCTTCGGCGAAGCTCACCTCTTCCTTCTCGATGCCCTCACCGACCTCCAACCGCACAAAACGCACGGCCTTCGCGCCCTTGCTCTCCAGCAGCTGCGCCACGGTCTGGTCCGGGTCCTTGACGAAGGGCTGGCCCAGCAGGGTGACCTCCTTCAGGAACTTGTTCATGCGCCCCTCGATCATCTTCTCGATGATGTCGGCGGGCTTGCCGCTCTCCTCGGCCTGCGCCTTGAAGACGGCCTTCTCCTTCTCCATGAGCTCGGCCGGCACCTCGGACTCGTTGATGCAGGCCGGGTTGCTGGCCGCCGCGTGCATGGCGATGTCGCGGGCCAGTTCGGCGTCGCCGCCCTCCAGCTCCACCAGCACGCCGATGCGCTCGCCGTGGAGGTAGTGGTTGAGGCAGCCGTTCGCCGTCTCGAAGAGTTCGAAGCGACGCACGTTCATGTTCTCGCCGATCTTGGCGATGAGGTGCTTGACCGCGTCGCCCACGGTCTCGCCCTCACCCTTCGACGGCAGGGCCAGCAGGGCGTCGACGTCGGCGGGACGCTCGTCGACGATGCGCTGGGCGATCCCCTGGACAAACTCGGCGAACTCGTCGCCGCGGCCGACGAAATCGGTCTCGCAGTTGACCTCGACGATGGCTCCGGCCTTGCCGTCGTCGCTGTAGGCCACGGCGATGCGGCCCTCGGCGGCGGTGCGATCGGCCTTCTTGTCGGCCTTGGCCAGCCCGCTCTTGCGCATGTGTTCGACGGCGGCCTCCATGTCGCCCTCGGTCTCGGTGAGTGCCTTCTTGCACTCCATCATGCCGGCGCCGGTGCGCTCGCGCAGTTCCTTAACCTGTGCTGCGGAAATTGCCATCGGTTCAAGCCCTCGTTTCGGATGCTTCGACGACCGCTTCGGTCTCCGGCGCGGTGGCGGCGGCCTCGGCGGCTTCGTCGGGGGTTTCGGTCTCGTCCATCTCGACGAAATCGTCGGCCACGGCGTGACCGCTGGAGCGGCGACCCTCTTCAATGGCGTCGGCGATGCCCTTGACGTAGATGCGCACGGCGCGCAGCGCGTCGTCGTTGCCCGGGATCACGTAGTCGACGCCCTTGGGGCTGTTGTTGGTGTCGACGATGCCGATGACCGGGATGCCGAGCTTGTTGGCCTCGGCGATGGCGTTCTTCTCGTAGCCGACGTCGACCACGAACATGGCGTCGGGCAGCCCGCCCATGTCCTTGATGCCGCCGAGGCTGCGCTCGAGCTTGTCCAGCTCGCGGGAGAGCATCATCGCCTCCTTCTTGCGCAGGCGATCGAAGGTGCCGTCCTCGCGCATGGTCTCGAGATCCTTCAGGCGACGGATGGACTGGCGCACCGTCTTGAAGTTGGTGAGCATGCCGCCGAGCCAGCGGTGGTTCACATACGGCATGCCGCAGCGCCGCGCCTCGTCCCGGACCACGTCCTGGGCGGCGCGCTTGGTGCCGACGAAGAGGATCTTGCCCTTGCGCGCGGCCAGGCCGCCGACGAAGTTCTGGGCCTCCTGGAAGAGCGGCAGGGTCTTTTCCAGGTTGATGATGTGGATCTTGTTGCGGGCACCGAAGATGTACGGCGCCATCTGCGGGTTCCAGTAGCGCGTCTGATGGCCGAAGTGGACCCCGGCTTCCAGCAGGTTGCGCATGGAGATAGTCGACATGGTCAGTTTCCTATTTTCAGGGTTGAGCCTCCACGCACCCCGACCGCCAACCCCGCGCGGGGGCACCCTGGCGGACGTGTCTGTCGGTGCGTGTGTGTATTTCCCCCACGGGCCACAGGGGCGCCATGGCGGGAGTGATTTGCCTAAACGGCGCGCGATTTATACCATGGAACGTCCTTGCACGACAAACCACAGACCGCTTTCACGCGGTTCCGGGAACCCTTCCACCATGACCGTATCCATCAAGACCGCCGACGAGATCGAGAAGATGCGTGTGGCCGGCCGGCTGGCCGCCGACGTGCTGGCCATGCTGGCGCCCCGTGTCCAGCCCGGTGTGACCACCGACGAACTGGACCGCCTGGCCCACGACTACATCGTCAACGAGCAGGACGCCATCCCGGCGCCGCTCGACTACCACGGCTTTCCGAAGTCGGTATGCACCTCGGTCAACCACGTGGTCTGCCACGGGATCCCCGGCGACAAGAAGCTCAAGGACGGCGACATCATCAATATCGATGTCACCGTGATCAAGGACGGCTATCACGGCGACACCAGCAAGATGTTCCAGGTCGGCAAGCCGACGGTGCGTGGAGAACGCATCTGCCGCATCGCCCACGAGTGCATGGTGGTCGGCATCGACATGGTCGCCCCCGGGGTGCGCCTGGGCGACATCGGTCACGCCATCCAGCGCCACGCCGAGAAGAATGGTTGCAGCGTGGTGCGCGAGTACTGCGGCCACGGCATCGGCCGCAAATTCCACGAGGAGCCGCAGGTGCTCCACTACGGCGAGGCGGGCACCGGCCTCGCCCTGGAGCCGGGCATGACCTTCACCATCGAACCGATGGTGAACCTCGGCAAGCGCGACGTGAAGGTCCTCAAGGACGACTGGACCGTGGTCACCAAGGACCGCAGCCTCTCCGCCCAGTGGGAGCACACCCTGCTGGTCACAGAGGACGGCCACGAGATCCTGACCCGGCGCCCCGGCGAACCCGTATGAGCCAGCCGGCACCCGGGCCGGCCCCCTGGCTGCTGGACGAGGCGGCCCTGGATCGGCGTCTGGCCGCCGGTGACCCCGCCACCCTGTTCCGCGAATGCCACGAGCGCACGCGCGCCCGGCTGGCAACGGCCTTCCACGAGGGTCGGCCGGTCACGGAGCTGGTCCACGGCCGCGCCACGGTGGTCGACGCCCTGCTCCGCCGCGCCTGGGCGCACTGCCTGCCGGAGCCGGCGGCAACGCGCCTGGCGCTGGTGGCCGTGGGGGGGTACGGCCGCGGCGAGCTCCACCTCGGCTCCGACATCGACATCATGATCCTGCTGCCGGAGAGCGGCGAGGTTCCGGAGGAGGCGCTGGGCGCCTTCCTCACCTTCCTCTGGGACATCGGCCTGGAGGTGGGTCAGAGTGTGCGCACGGTGGCCGACTGCGAGACCGAATCGCGGCGCGACATCACGGTGGCCACCAATATGATGGAGGCCCGCCCCATTGCCGGCGACGAGGCGCTGTTCGCCGCGATGCAGGCGCGCACCGGCCCCGACCGGCTGTGGGACAGCCGCGCCTTCTTCGAGGCCAAGTGGCAGGAGCAGATCGCCCGCCACCGCAAGTTTCACGACACCGCCCACAACCTCGAGCCCAATGTGAAGGAGGGCCCCGGCGGCCTGCGCGACATCCAGATGATCGGCTGGGTGGCCAAGCGCCACTTCAATGCCGAGACCCTCTATTCACTGGTGGGCCACGGCTTCCTCACCGAACACGAATACACCGCCCTGGCGGAGGGCCAGGCCTTTCTCTGGCGGGTCCGCTTCGGTCTCCACGTCCTCGCCGGGCGGCGCGAGGATCGACTGCTGTTCGACCACCAGCGCGCCCTGGCGCGGGAATTCGGCTACGCCGACGACGACCGGCGGCTGGCGGTGGAACACTTCATGAAGGCGTACTACCGCACCATCACCGAGCTGCGCCGGCTCAACGAGCTGCTGCTGCAGCTCTTTCAGGAGGAGATCCTGCTGGCCGACGCGCCGGTGGACACACC
>CAZGJO010000014.1:0-19878 GCA_964525685.1 uncultured Ectothiorhodospiraceae bacterium
CGTAGTCGTCCACCAGGGTCACCTCGCCGCCGGGGGCCCGGACCGCACCGTGGACCTGGAAGCGCCGCCCGATCCCGGCGAAATTCTCCAGCCCCCGGGCGATGGTCTCCGGGGCGACCCCCAGCTCACGCGCCACGGCCACCGCCGCCAGCGCATTCTCGACATTGTGGCGGCCCGGCAGATTCAACCGCACCGCATGCCGCTCGCCATCCGGGAAGACCAGGTCGAAGGCCGTGGCCAGGCCGTCGGCCGTCACCCCCTCGGCCCGGATGTCCGCCTCGGGGCTGAACCCGTAGGTGAGCACCGGCTTCGCCACCTCCGGCAGCAATTCGCGGATCACCGGGTCGTCCTGGCAGAGGATGGCCAGCCCGTAGAAGGGCAGGTGGCCCAGGAACGCCAGGAAGGTCTGGCGCAGCTGTTCAAAATCGCCGCCATAGGTTTCCAGGTGATCCGCATCGATGTTGGTGACCACCGCCACCACCGGCTTCAGGTGGAGGAACGAGGCGTCGCTCTCGTCCGCCTCGGCCACCAGATAGGGACCGTCACCTAGTCGGGCGTGGCCGCCGGCGCTGTTCAGGCGCCCACCGATGACGAAGGTCGGGTCCAGCTCGCCCTCGGCCAGCAGGCTCGCCACCAGGCTGGTGGTGGTGGTCTTGCCGTGGGTCCCGGCCACGGCGATGCCGTAGCGGAAGCGCATCAGCTCGGCGAGCATCTCGGCGCGCGGGATCACCGGGATGCGGGCCTCGCGCGCGGCCACCCATTCCGGGTTGTCCTCGGTCACCGCCGAGGAGACCACCACCACGTCGCTTTCGCGCACCCGGGCGGGGTCGTGGCCCAGCCCCACCATGGCGCCGAGCTCGCTCAGCCGGCGGGTCGCGGCGTTCTCGGTGCGATCGGAGCCGCTGACGGCATAGCCGAGGTTCAGCAGCACCTCGGCGATACCGCTCATCCCGACACCGCCGATGCCGACGAAGTGGATGCGCCGGATCCGCCGCATGGCGGGTACATTGCCGTTGTTGCGCGGGAACTCAGCCACGGGCCACCTCCAGACAGTGCTCCGCCACGCGGACATCGGCCGCTTCCGGGGCGCGCGCCCGCGCCGCCTCGGCCATGGCCAGCAGGCCCCGGCGGCCCTTGCGGGCATCGGCCATCCACCCGGCGATGTATTCCGCCAGCGCCGCCTCCTCCAGCTCGTCCTGGGGCCACAGGCGCCCGGCCCCGTGTTCGCTCAGATAGGCGGCATTGCGCGTCTGATGGTCGTCCACCGCCGCCGGGAACGGGATCAGCAGGGCCCCGAGCCCGGCCGCCGCGACCTCGCTCACCGTCAGCGCCCCGGCGCGGCAGATGACCATGTCGGCCCAACCGTACGCCGCCGCCATGTCATCGATGAAGGGTTCCACGGTCACCGTCTCCAGGCCGCTCTCGGCATAGGCCTCGCGGGCGATGGTCAGCGCCTGCTCGCCGGCCTGGTGACGGATCTCCGGCTTGTCCTCCACGAGCCGCGACAGGGCGCCCGGGACCCAGCGATTCAGTGCCAGCGCCCCCTGGCTGCCGCCGAGCACCAGGATCCGCAGCGGCCCCTCGCGTCCGGCAAACCGCTCCGCCGGCGGCGGCAGGTCGGCGATGGCGCGTCGGACCGGATTGCCCACCACCTCGGCCTCGATCCCCGGCGCGAAGGCCCCGGGGAAGCCGGCCAGGACCCGCGCGGCGCCGAGGCGGGCCAGGGCGCGGTTGGTCAGCCCGGCGCAGGCGTTCTGCTCATGGATGACCAGCGGCCGACGCAGCAGCCGCGCCGCCAGCCCCGTCGGCCCGGCGACAAAACCGCCCAGCCCCAGGACCACATCCGGCTTCTGTCGCCAGAGGATGGCGGTGGCCCCGGCCACCGCGCGCAACAGCTGCAGCGGGGCCATGAGCAGGCGCAGCTTCCCCTTGCCGCGCAGCGCGGAGACCGCGATCCCGTGGAACGTGACCCCGGCGTCGCGCACCCAGCTCGCCTCCGGGCCATTGTGGCTGCCGAGCCAGACCACCTCGTGGCCGCGCTGGCGCAGCACCTCGGCCACGGCCAGGGCGGGGAAGACGTGGCCACCGGTGCCGCCGGCGGTGATCACCACGCGGCTCATGGCTTCCTCCCCAGCCAATGGCGCTGCGAGAACCGGTTCTCGTGGTCCACCCGCAGCAGCAGGGCCAGGAGCAGACAGGAGGCGATCATCGAGCTGCCGCCATAGCTGATCAGCGGCAGCGTCAGCCCCTTGGTCGGCAGCACCCCCATGTTCACGCCCAGATTCACGAAGCTCTGCAGGGCGAACCAGAGGGTCACGGCATAGGCGAGATAGGCGGCAAACAACCGATCGGCGACGTGGGCCGCCCGGGCGATGACCAGACCGCGCACCACCACCAGCACGATCAGACCGACCACCACCACGCTGCCCAGGAGGCCCAGCTCCTCGCCGATGACGGCGAAGACGAAATCGGTATGCGCCTCGGGCAGATAGAACAGCTTCTGGATCGACGAACCGAGCCCCACACCGGTCCACTCCCCGCGCCCGAAGGCGATGAGCGCCTGGGTCAGCTGGAAACCGCTGTCGTAGGGATCCGCCCAAGGATTCAGGAAGGCGGTCAGCCTCTGCATGCGATAGGGCGCCACCACCACCAGCAGGGCGGCCAGGGCCGCCACACCCCCGCTGAGCGCGGCGAACAGCCACAACCGGACCCCGGCCAGGAAGAGCACGCCCAGGATGGTGGCCGCCAGCACCACGGTGGCGCCGAAGTCGGGTTGCGCCAGCAGCAGTGCCCCGGCGATGCCGAGCAGCACCAGCGGCTTCAGGAAGCCGGCCACCGTGGTCTGGACCTCGTGCTGGCGCCGGGCCAGAAAGTCGGCCACGAACAGGAAGAGGCCGACCTTGAAGACCTCGGAGACCTGCAGGTTGAACGGCCCCAGCGGCAGCCAGCGGGTGGCGCCGTTGACCTCGCGCCCGAACGGCAGCACCAGTACCAGCAGCACATATCCGGCGATGAGCAGTGGCCCGGCCATGCGCTGCCAGTGCTGCAGCGGCGTGGTCAGCGCCAGCCAGGCGACGCTGACCCCGAGCCCGATGAACAGCCCCTGGCGAACCAGATAGTAGAAGGGAAAGCCGGGATTGCGATCGGCCATGTTGATGGAGGCGGAACCCACCATCACCAGCCCGATGAGCAGCAGGGCCACCACGCCCCCCAGCAGCAGCGGGTCGAAACGCGCCTCCACGCCACTCCGGGCCCCGCGTGCCGGGCGCTCCGTCCCGGTGGGGCAGTAGCCGTTGCGGATGATGCGCGGATCGACACTCATGGCTCCATCGCCTCCACCGCGGTCCGGAAAGACTCCCCGCGCGCCTGGTCGTCGCGGAACTGGTCGAAACTGGCGCACGCCGGCGAGAACAGCACGGTGTCCCCGGGGCGAGCCTGTTCACGGGCCGCAGCCACCGCCGCCTCCACGGTACCGGCGTCCACCACCGGCAGGTGCGCCCGCATCGGTGCCGCAATGGCGGGGCCGTCGCGTCCGATGGTCACCACCGCCCTCAGGTCTCCACTGGCGGCCAGCGCCTGCAGGGGTTCGAAATCCTGCCCCTTGCCCTCACCGCCGACGATCAGCACCACCGGCCCCGCGATCCCGGCCACCGCCGCCAGGGTCGCTCCGACATTGGTCCCCTTGGAATCATTGACCCAGTCCACCCCGTCGTGACGCACGATGCGCTGACAGCGGTGCTGCAGCCCGTTGAAACCGGTCAGGGCGGCGACCATCGCCGCCTCCGGAAGCCCCAGGGCGCTCCCCACGGCCAGCGCCGCCAGCGCATTGAACTGATTGTGGTGGCCCACCAGCGGCAACTCGTCGGCCCCCATGATCGCCCGGGCACCGTGGCGCAACCAGAGCCGACCGGCCTCGTCGCGGCCCATCCCCCACTCCGCCGGACCCGGCGCCGACCCGGTAAAGGTCACCACCTCCCGCGCCATCCGGGCAATGCCCTTGGTGCGCGGGTCATCCCCGTTGATCACCAGCGTCTCGGCACCCATGGCAACGCGCGCCTTGGCCGCCGCGTAGGCGTCCATATCGGCATAGCGGTCCATGTGGTCGGCGCTGATGTTGAGGATCGTCGCCACCCGCGGCTGCAGACTGCTGGTCGCCTCCAGCTGGAAGCTGGACAGCTCCAGCAGATAGGCATCGGGCCGCCGCTCGCGCGCCAGCAGCGCCAGTGCCGGGGTGCCGTAGTTGCCGCCCACGGCCACGTCGCGCCCGGCCGTGGCGAACATCGCCGCGAGCATCGCCGTCACCGTGGACTTGCCGTTGGAGCCGGTCACCGCGACCACCGGCGCCTCGGCCCGACGGGCGAACAGCTCGATGTCACCGATGACCTCCGCGCCGGCCTCCGCGGCCGCGGCGATGGCCGGTGTCGCCAGCGGCACGCCGGGACTGACCACCACCCGGTCGACCCCGCCCAGCAGCGCCGCATCCAGCTCGCCCAGGTGGAACACGGCGTCCGGCGCCGCGGCCCGCGCCTCGGCCAGCAGCGGCGGCTCCGCGCGCGTATCCAGCGCCAGCAGTTCCCCCGGCCCCGTCTCGGCGGCCAGGTGGCGCAGGGTCGCCACCCCCGTGGCGCCGAGGCCGATAACGGCGGTTCGCTGCGATGCGTTGGACATGGGCACGGCCTCCATCCCGATCACCTCAATTTCAACGACGCCAGACCGATGAGCACCAGGATCACCGTGATCAGCCAGAAGCGCACGATGACCCGGGGTTCGGGCCAGCCTTTCAGTTCGAAGTGGTGGTGCAGCGGGGCCATGCGGAAGATCCGCCGGCCGGTGAGCTTGTACGACGCCACCTGCATCATCACCGAGAGGGTCTCCAGGACGAAGATCCCGCCCATGATGAACAGGATGATCTCCTGCCGTGTCACCACCGCGACGATCCCCAGCGCCGCCCCCAGGGCCAGGGCACCGACGTCGCCCATGAAGACCTGGGCGGGATAGGTGTTGAACCAGAGGAAGCCGAGCCCGGCGCCCACCAGCGCGGCGCAGAAGACCACCACCTCGCCGACCCCCGGCACATGGGGAATACCGAGGTACTCGGCGAACACGCTGTGGCCACCGGCGTAGGCGAAGATCCCCAGCGCCCCCCCGACCATCACCGCCGGCAGGATGGCGAGGCCGTCGAGCCCGTCGGTGAGATTGACCGCGTTGGAGGAGCCCACGATCACCAGGTAGGCGAGGATGATGAAGGCCGGGCCGATGTCGATGAGCAGATCCTTGAAGAAGGGGATCAGCAGCTGTGTCTCCACCGTTCCGGGCGCGTTGGTATAGAGCCAGACCGCCGCCGCCAGGCCGGCCACCGACTGCCAGAAATACTTGTAGACCGCGCGCAGTCCCTGCGGGTCCTTGAGGACCAGTTTCTTGTAGTCGTCCACCAGCCCGATGAGGCCGAAGGCGAAGGTCACCAGCAGCACCACCCAGACATAGTGGTTGGTCAGATCGGACCAGAGCAGGGTCGCCACGCCGATGGAGACCAGGATGAGCGCCCCGCCCATGGTCGGCGTCCCCGCCTTGTCCAGGTGGCTCTCCGGGCCGTCGTCGCGCACCGTCTGACCCACCTTGTACGTGGTCAGCCAGCGGATCATCCGCGGGCCGATGGCGAAGGAGACGGCCAGGGCCGTCAGCACGCCGAGGATGGCGCGCAGGGTCAGATACTGGAAGACGTTGAAACCGCTGTGGATCTCGATCAGCCAGAGGCTGAGGTGGTAGAGCATGTCAGTGTGCCTCCCCGGCGCCGGTCAGTTCCGTCGCCACCCGATCGAGACCGGCGGCGCGGGACCCCTTGAGCAGTACCGTTGTATTGTTGTCCATCGTCGTGACCAGCGCATCGACGAGTTCCGCCACCGTGGTGAACGCCCGCCCTTCCGGCCCGAAGGTCTCGACGGCCTCCGCCGCCAGCGGCCCGATGGTGTACAGCGCATCGATGCCGGCAGCGTCGGCCATGCTACCGGCCCGACCGTGCCACTGCCATGCCGTGTCTCCCAGTTCGCCCATGTCGCCGAGCACCAGGATCCGCCGCCCCGGCTCTTCGGCCAGAACAGCGATGGCGGCGGCCAGCGAACCGGGGTTGGCATTGTAACTGTCATCGATGACGCACCCGCCGTGACACCCCGCATGCCGGTACAGCCGGCCCGCGACCCCGGGGGCCTGCGCGAGGCCGGTGCAGACCTGCTCCAGCGTCGCCCCCAGGGCCAGCGCCATGGCGGCGGCGGCGGCGGCATTCATCACATTGTGCGGGCCCGGCAACGGCAGGCGGGTCTCGTCACACCCCCACGGCGTCTCCACCCTCAGCGACTGCCCCGCCGCGCCGACGTCTTCCCCGGTGGGCCGGACCCGCACGTCGGCGCCGGCCTCGCGACCGAAGGTCAGCACCGCGCGGTCCCCGGCGGTCGAGCGCCACTGGTCCCGGTAGACGTCGTCGTTGTTGATCACCGCCGTCCCGTCCGGCGCCAGACCGGCGAACAGCTCCCCCTTCGCCCGGGCCACCCCGAGGATGTCCCCGAACCCCTCCAGGTGGGCCGGGCCGGCGTTGGTCACCAGACCCACGTCCGGCTCCGCCAGCGCCGCCAGGCCGGCGATCTCGCCGGGATGGTTCGCACCCATCTCCACCACCGCGAGGCGATGGGCCGGGCGCAGGCGCAGCAGGGTCAGCGGCACCCCGAGTTCGTTGTTCAGGTTGCCCTCGGTCGCCAGCAGCGGCCCGAGGGGCGCCAGGATGGCGGCGACCATCTCCTTGACCGTGGTCTTGCCGTTGCTGCCGGTCAGCGCCCCGAGGCGGCCGCCCCAGGCCCGGCGCCAGGCGCGCCCGAGGTCGCCCAGCGCGCGCCGGGTATCCGGCACCACCCACTGGGGGACGGTCACCGCCTGTTCCTCTTCCGCCATGATCCCGGCGGCCCCCGCCGCCACCGCTGCGGCGACATGGGCGTGGCCATCGAAACGCGGCCCGCGCAGGGCGATGAACACCCCGCCCGCACACGGCTCGCGACTGTCGGTAAAGACGCCGTCGAAACGGGTGTCGCCGCCCACGAGCCGGGCACCGATAGCCGCGTTCCAGTCACTCATGCGGGGCGTTGCGAGGTTCATGCCGCACCTCCCCGCCGCGCCAGGGCCCGGCGGGCCACCTCGCGATCATCGAAGGGGCGCACCGCGTTGCCGACCTGTTGTGCCGTCTCGTGGCCCTTGCCGGCGATGAGGACCCAGTCCGTCGGGGCCGCCTCATCGATGGCCGTGGCGATGGCCTCGGCCCGATCCGGGATGACCCGCGCGGTCGCGGGTGCCGCCATGCCGGCACGGATGGCCTCGGCGATGGCCATGGGCTCCTCGCCGCGCGGGTTGTCGCTGGTGATCACCACCTCGTCCGCGCCGGCCTCGGCCACGGCCCCCATGGGCCCCCGCTTGCCGACGTCGCGATCGCCCCCACAACCGAACACGCAGACGATCCGCGCGGTACCGGCGTGTTCGCGCAGCCCGGCCAGGGTCGCCTTCAGGGCCGCCTCAGTGTGGGCGTAATCCACAACGACGCCGGGCCCGGCCACACCCGCCACGGCGACCCGTTCCATCCGCCCCGGCGGCGGCTCCAGCCCCGCCAGCCGCTCGGCGATGGTCTCCCGAGGCATCTCCTCGGCCCCGAGGGCGCCCACCACCGCCAGGGCGTTGCAGGCGTTATGGGTCCCCAGCAGGGGGAGGTCGGCGTGCAGTCGGCCCCACGGGGTCACCACATCGAGCCATTGCCCGGTGGCATGGGGCTGGCGGTGGTGGAGCCGGATCTCGGCGGGCTGTTCCAGGCCGTAGCGCAGCACCCGGCAACCCGGGGGCACCGCCGCCGCCATCTGTTCCGCCGCCGGGTCGTCGGCGTTGATCACCGCCGCCCGCAGGCCCGGCTGCGCGAACAGCCGCGCCTTGGCGGCGGTGTAGGCGGCCATGTCGCCGTGATAATCGAGATGGTCGCGGCTGATGTTGGTGAATACCGCCACCTCGATCCGGGTCCCGGCGAGGCGCTCCTGGACCAGCCCATGGGACGAGACCTCCATGGCCACCGTCCGCACGCCGGCGTCGCGATACTCCGCCAGCAGCCGCTGCAGGGTCACGGCATCAGGCGTGGTGTGGCTGGCCGGTTCCAGCCGTTCCCGGGGGCCGTAGCCCAGCGTCCCGATGAGGGCCGCCGGGGCCTCCAGGGCCTGCGCCAGCATCCAGGCACAGGTCGACTTGCCGTTGGTACCGGTGATCCCGACGATCCCCAGGGCGAGGCTCGGTTCATCCCAGAACCGGCCCGCGATGATCCCGGCGCGGCGCTGCAGCTCGGTCACCGCGACCAGCCGGGCCCCGCCCGCGGTGGTCGGCGTCGGCAGGGCCGGATCGTGGGCCACCGTGGTGGCGCCCCTCGCCACCGCCTCGGCCACGTGCGCGTCGCGCGCCTCCGGCTCACGGGCCAGTGCCAGAAACAGGGCCCCCTCGACCACCGCGCGGCTGTCGGCACAGACCGCCGCCACGGTGCCTTCTACGGGGGTCTCCACGAAGCCGTCCAGCAGTCGTGCCAGGGGCACGGATGCCTTCGTCTCGACCGCCGCCGGCACGCTCATGGCTCCTCCCCCACCCAGGCCACCTGTCCGCTCTCCAGCGGCATCATCTCCGGCTTCTCGGCATCGGGCGGGATGTTGAGCAGGCGCACAGCACCCGCCATCACCCGCCCGAAGACCGGGGCGGCCACCTGCCCCCCGTAATAGTGCTCCCCTCGCGGCTCGTCGATGGTCACCACCATGACCAGGCGCGGGTCCCCGGCCGGCACCATGCCGGCAAAGATCGCGGTATACCGGTCCTCGGCGTATCCCCCGCGAATGGACTTGCGCACCGTGCCGGTCTTGCCGGCCACCCGGTAGCCGGGAATGGCGGCGCGCATGCCGGTCCCGCGCGGGTGGACCACCTCCTCCATCATCTCCATGACCTGGCGCCGGACCGGCTCGCTGAGCACCGGATCGCTGCTGCGATCGCGGCTGATGTCGTCCTGGACGAAGCTCACCGGGCGCAGCCGGCCGTCGCCGGCGAAGGCGGTATAGGCATGGGCCAGCTGCAACGGGGAGGCGGAGACGCCGTAGCCGAAGCCCAGGGTCGCCCGCTCCACCTGACCCCACTGGAAGTAGTTGCCGAGATAGCCGCTGGCCTCCCCGGGGAAGCCGCTGCCGGTGCTCCCGCCGAACCCGGTATCGGCCAGCACGCGCCACAGCGCCGCGGGCGGGGTCTCCAGCGCCATCTTGCTGGCACCGACGTTGCTCGAGACCTGGAGGGCACGCGTCACGTCGATGGTCCCGTAATCGCGAATGTCCCGGATGGTGTTGCCACCCACCTCCATGGTTCCGGAGCCGGTCTCCAGCTTGGTCTCGGGCGTCACCGCCCCGCTTTCCAGTGCCGCCGCCACGGTGAACGGCTTGATGGCAGAGCCGGGCTCGAGCACGTCGGTGACCGCGCGATTGCGCTGCCGATCGGAGCCGACCCTGCTGCGGTTGTTCGGATTGAAGGAGGGCTGGTTGACCATGGCCAGCACCTCGGCCGAGCGCGCATCGAGGATCACCGCGCTGCCACCGACGGCGTCGTGGCGGCTCACGGCGGTCTTCAGCTCGCGGTAGGCGAGATACTGCAGACGCCGGTCCAGGGTCAGCCGGACCTCGCGTCCCGGGCGCGGCGCCTCCAGGCGCTCCACGTCCTCCACCACGTGGCCCAGCCGGTCCTTGATGACCCGCTTGGAGCCGGGCTGCCCCTCCAGCCACTCGTCATAGGCCAGCTCCAGCCCCCCGATGCCCTGATCGTCGATGTCGGTCAAACCGACCAGCTGGGCGGCGACCTCGCCGGCGGGATAGTAGCGGCGGTATTCCCGCTGACTGTTGACGCCCTGGATCTCCAGACCGGCCACGGCCTCGGCCACCGCCGGCGAGACCTGACGCCGCAGGTAGACGAACTGGCGCCCTTTCCGCGCCTCCAGGTAGGCCGCCATCTCGGCGGGATCGATGCCGAGGACCTCGGCCAGCTCCGGCCAGCGCTCCCGTGCCTCCATCACCTTGCCCGGCTGCGCCCAGATGGAGTCCACCGGGGTGCTCACCGCCAGGGGTTCGCCATTGCGGTCGACGATGTTGCCGCGGTGGGCGGGGATCTCCACCACGCGCAGGTGACGTGCCGCCCCCTCGCGCTGCAGGAAGCCACTGTCCATGACCTGCAGGTCCACCGCCCGCCAGGCGAGCACCAGCAGCCCGGCCAGCATGAGGCCGGTCACGGCGTAGAGCCGTGCTGCGGATTCCCGATGGCGACTCGATTCGGCCACGTTGCTACTGCCTCATGATGACGATGCGTTCCATGGCGGGCTGCACCATGTCCAGTTGATTCTCGGCGATCCCCTCGATCCGCGCATGGGTCGCCCAGGTACTCTGTTCCAGCTGTAGCTGACTCCACTGGGCGTTGTAGGCATCGCGCCGGTTCTCCAGGGCCTCCAGCTGACTGAACAGCGTCCGGCTCTGATGCTTGGCATGGATCACGCCCAGGGCCGAGGCCACCAGCAGCACCACCAGCACCGCCGCCATGGCCCATTCCACGGAGGCCCGCAACCTCATGCCTGCTTCTCCGCCACGCGCAGCACCGCGCTCCGGGCGCGCGGATTCTCGGCCAGTTCGGCCTCATCGGCCCGCTGCGCCTTGCCGATGATGCGCAGCCGACGCTCGATCCGGTCCTCCGGGATCGCCAGGCCCGGCGGGATCTCGCCGCGCGCCTCGTCGCGCATGAAACGCTTGACCAGGCGGTCCTCCAGCGAATGGAAACTGATGACCGCCAGGCGCCCGCCCGGTTCCAGGGCCTCCACGGCCACCGGCAGGACGCGTTCCAGTTCGCCGAGTTCGTCGTTGATGGCGATGCGCAGCGCCTGGAACGTGCGCGTCGCCGGATCCTTGCCCGGCTCGCGGCGCGGCACCGCCTCGGCCACCAGCCGCGCCAGCTGTCCGGTGCGGGTGATGGGTGCCTCGTCCCGGGCGGCCACGATGGCCCGGGCGATGCGGCGGGCGAAGCGTTCCTCGCCGTAGCGGCGCAGGACCGAGGCGATGGTCTGCTCCGGGACCCGCGCCAGCCAGTCGGCCGCCGATTCGCCGTGGTCCGGGTCCATGCGCATGTCCAGTGGGCCGTCGTGCTGGAAGCTGAACCCGCGTTCCCCTTCGTCCAGCTGCGGCGACGAGACCCCCAGGTCCAGCAGCAGGCCGCTGACCCGGCCGGTCAGCTCCGCGTCGTCCAGGATCGGCCCGAGGTCGGCAAAGGCCGCCCGCTGGATGACGACCCGCCGATCGTCGCCGAAGCGCGTCTCGGCATCGGCCACCGCCTCCGGGTCGCGATCCAGCAACCACAGTCGCCCCGCGGCGCCGAGCTGCGACCTGATCCCCTCGGCATGGCCGCCGCGCCCGTAGGTGGCGTCCACATAGATGCCGTCCGGCCGTACCGCCAGCGCCTCCAGGGCCGGCTCGTAGAGGACGGATCGATGCGCGCTCCCCATGGCGTTACAGGGAGAGGCCTTCGAGTTCGGCGGGTAGCTCGAGCTCCCCGCCGGCCTCTTCTTCAAGCCAGACATCGCGCTGGGCATTCCATCGCTCCTCATCCCAGATCTCGAACTTGTTGCCCTGGCCGACCAGGACGGCGCGCCGCTCCAGGCCGGCGAACTCGCGCAGGGGAGGGGGCAGCAGGATGCGGCCGCTGCCGTCCATCTCCACATCCGTGGCGTGACCGATGTAGAGGCGCTGCAGGCGACGGATGGAGGGGTTGAGGCTGGAGAGCTTGGTCAGCTTGCGCTCCAGGGTCTCCCATTCGGGCAACGGATACAGCAGCAGACAGTAGTCACGGTCCACCGTGACCACCATCTGGCCTTCGCCGATCTCGTTGATGCGCTCCCGGTGCCGGGACGGAATGGCCAGCCGTCCCTTGCTATCCAGTGAGAGCGCGCTGACCCCTCGGAACACGGAGCCTCCCCCCTATGGGCCTGTTCACCATTTTTTCCCACTTCTCCCCACTCGAAGACACTATAGGGAGCGGCGCTGTCCCGTGTCAAGGGAATCTGGTCATTCATTGTTCGATTTCTTGCTTTTTTCACAATGACTTATGCAAGGGAGTGAAGGTGCGTTGTGAAGCCGCAGAGACAACCCCATTCATTCAATGGGTTGCGTTGGGTTCTTGAGAAATTACCTGAAAAGGGGCAGACAAGGGGGCGCGTGGAGCGACCCGTCTCGAAGGTGGGGGAAGGTGGGAGCGGGCCGATAAGCCGGGTTCTGTCGGGGACAGCCATTCCTCTGGGATGCGCGTCGCCGCGCACCTCGAGCAGCCTACCCGGGAGCAGTGCGGGCCACACCATCGCTCCCCTATTCGGCCTTGCTCCGGGTGGGGTTTGCCGTGCCGTCGATGTTGCCATCGACGCGGTGCGCTCTTACCGCACCCTTTCACCCTTGCCGGCACCCCGAAGGGTACGTGGGCGGTCTGTTCTCTGTGGCACTTTCCGTCGGCTCGCGCCGCCCAGGCGTTACCTGGCACCCTGCCCTGTGGAGCCCGGACTTTCCTCCGCGCCGAGGCGCAGCGGCTGCCTGGCCCGCTCCCGGCCGCCATTGTCCGCCCTTGGGGGTGGCGGGACAAGCCCCGGTGTCCGGGCGAGGGAGAGGTGTGGGGGCCGCTGGCTCAGTCGTCCCGGTCCTGGAGGTGGCGGTAGAGGGCGTTCTTGCGGGCACCGGTGAGGCGCGCGGCCAGGTCGGCCGCCTTGCGGGGCGGCAGTTCGGCGGCCAGCAGCTCCACGGCCCGGCGCGCCTCGCGGGGGAGTTCATCCTCCGCAGGCTCCGGCGCCCCCCCGAGGATCAGGACCATCTCGCCGCGTTGCTGATCGGGGTCGGCCTCGACCCGCTCCAGGATCGTGCCCAGGTCCTCGCCCAGGAAGGTCTCGAAGCGCTTGGTCAGTTCGCGCGCCAGGACCGCGGGTCGCCGCGGCCCCAGCAGCTCGTCGAGGTCCTGAAGGCTGGCGACGATCCGGTGGGGGGCCTCGAACAGGACCAGGGTGCGCGGCTCGTCGGCCAGGGCCTCGATGCGCTGGCGCCGAGCGGCGGCGCGGGACGGCAGGAAGCCTTCGAAGCAGAAGCGATCGCTGGGCAGTCCGGCGCCGGCCAGGGCGGCGATGACGGCGCTGGGACCGGGGACGCTGACCACGCGCACCCCGGCCGCTCGCGCCGCGCGCACCAATCGGTAGCCGGGGTCGGAAACCAGCGGGGTGCCGGCGTCGCTGACCAGGGCCAGGTCCTCGCCCGCGCACAGCCGCTCCACCAGGCCCTCGATGCGTGCGCGCTCGTTGTGTTCGTGCAGCGCCACGGTGGGCGTGGCGATGCCGATGTGGTCCAGCAACCGACGACTGTGACGGGTGTCCTCACAGGCGACGGTGGCGACCCCGCCGAGCACTTCCGCCGCGCGCGGGCTCAGATCGGCCAGGTTGCCGATGGGCGTGGCCACCACATACAGCGTCGCGGTCTGCATTGACACCCCCGGTTGTTGACCAGATACTCTCCCGCTATCACGGTCGGCAATGTAACACAGGGGCCCGTCTGCCCGTCGCCGACCCCGGCCAAAGCCACAATTCCCGGTTGAATCATGCGAGCTAGAATCCCCGGACGGCGCCGCCGTCCGTTGTCGAGCCCACCGGTCTCCCCCGTCGCCGTCGGGCTGCTTGCCGCCCTGTGGCTGGCCGGTTGCGCGACCCCGCCGGAAGAGAGGCCGGAGCGTCCGGATGAACCTGCCGAGCCCAGCGTACTGGCCCCCGAGGAGGCCGAACCGATCCACGACGAGGCGCGGCTCGAGGAGGCCCAGCAGCTCGCCCACGAGGCGGCTTATGTCGACGATGACGTCGAACGCATCGGCATGCAGCTGCGAGGGGCGCGCAAGTATTACGATGGCGGCCAGCTGGACATGGCCGGGCGCCTGCTCAATGCGCTCATGGACGAGATGATGACCCCCCTGCAGCACCGCGAGTGGCGCCTGCTCACCGCACGTCTGGAGATCGCCCTGCGCCACCCGCACGATGCCCTGCGCGTGCTCGAGGGCCTGCCCGACCCCTTCACCACGCCGGAGCAGAACGAGGCCATCCACCGACTGCGGGCCCGGGCGTGGTCCGAACTCGGCGATCCCTTCGAGGTCGCGCGGGCCCGGGTCGATCTGGGGGCGTACCTGGACGCCGACGAACGGGTCGAGAACGACGCGGCCATCTGGGCGGCCCTGCAGCGCCTTCGGGCATCGACACTCGCCGGCCGGGTCACCGAGCCCGACGATGTCTTCGGGGGCTGGCTGGAGCTGGCCCGACTCAACAAGGCCCATCAGCTCCATCCCGATCGACTGCATACCAGCCTCGCCGGCTGGGAGGCGCGCCACCCCGATCACCCGGCCGTGGAGCAGATCGTTCCCGCCCTGCGCGAACGGGTCTCCGAGGATGTCCGGCGCCCCGAGCGCGTCGCGGTCCTGCTGCCCACCAGCGGCCGTTTTGCCGCCGCCGGGGAGGCGATCCGCGACAGTCTCCTGGCCGCCCATTACGCCGATCGCACCGGTGCCACGCGGCAGCTGCGCTTCTACGATACCGACGGTGCCGACCCGGTCGCCCTGCTGCAACAGGCGTTCGAGGACGGGGCCGAAGCGGTCATCGGTCCGCTGCGTCGGGAAGTCATCGCCGAACTGGCCGCCGGCCTGCCGAACGGCCCGCCTGACGACATCCCGATCCTGGCCCTCAACGAACTCGACCTCGACGAGGTCCCCGACCACTTCTACCGCTTCGGCCTCAGCCCCGAAAGCGAGGCGCACGGTGTCGCCGCCCGCCTGTGGCAGGACGGCCACAGTCGGGTGATCATGCTCCACCCGAACAGCGACTGGGGAGAACGGGTCCACGCCGCCTTCGCCGAACGCTGGGACAGCCTGGGCGGTGACCTGCTGGCCCGGGAACCGTATGGCGAAGAGGCCACCAACCTGAGCCTGCCCATCCGCCGCGCCCTCACCGTGGATCACAGCCAGCAGCGTCAGCGCGATCTGCGTCAGCGGATCCGTGCCCGCCTGCACTTCGAGCCGCGCCGACGCCAGGACATCGAGGCCATCGTGCTGGCCGGATTCCCCGAAACAGCCCGCCAGATCCCGCCGCAGTTCAGCTTCTACGGGGCCGGCGATCTGCCCATCTACGGCACCTCGCACCTGTATACCGGCAACCCGGACCCGGGCATGGATCGGGATCTGCACGGGGTGATGTTCAGCGACATGCCCTGGATCCTCTCCGCCAACGAGACCGACATCCAGCGCCGGCGCGAGCGCATCGACGCGATCCTGGAACCACCGGGGCAGCTCCAGCGCCTCTACGCCCTGGGTCAGGATGCCTGGGAGCTGCTGCCGCGCCTGGCCTTCCTGCGGACCCATTCCCACGAACGCATGGACGGCGCCACCGGCACCCTCCACATCGATAACCAGGGTCGGGTCGGCCGGGATCTGCTCTGGGGCCGCTTCGAGGGCGGGCGCCCGGTCCTGATGGAATAGGAGACGCACATGAGTCGCGCACAGGGACGTGCCGCCGAGGAGACCGCCCTGCAGTACCTGCAGGACAGGGGGCTGGGACTCATCGCCCGCAACTGGAGCTGTCGCAGTGGCGAACTGGATCTGGTCATGGCCGAGGGCGCCACGGTGGTCGTGGTGGAGGTGCGTCAACGCCGCCATGCCGCCTACGCCACGGCGGCGGAGAGCGTGACCGCCGCCAAGCAGCGCCGCCTGCTGCGTGCCACCGAGTATTTCCTGCTGCGCCACCCCCGGCTGGCCGGCCGACCGCTGCGATTCGACGTCGTCGCCCTCCGTACGGCGGACGACGCCGCACCCGACTGGATCCGCGACGCCTTTCAGGCCGCCCCGTGAGGAGAACCATGACCACCGAGAACGCCCCGCTGTCCGATGCCTTCCTCCAGCGCGTGGAACGCGAGCTGGGAACCGCCACGCGCCTCACCGACCCGGGGGAGTGCTGGAGTTACGGGTACGACAACAGCCGGCGCCAGAGCCTGCCGGACCTGGTGGTCCTGCCGGAGGAGCATGCCGAGGTGGCCACCCTGGCGCGCCTCTGCCATGAATTCCGGGTGCCGCTCACCGGGCGCGGACGCGGCACCGGGACCACCGGTGCCGCCGTGGCCGAGGCGGGCGGCGTGGTGCTCTCCTTCGAGCGCATGGACCGGATCCGCGCCATCGAACCGGGAGACCGCTATCTGGTCTGCGAGCCGGGGGTCACCAACCAGGCGGTGCAGGCGGCCGCTGCGGAACACGGCTTCTTCTGGCCCCCGGATCCCACCAGCGCCGCCTTCTGCACCGTCGGCGGCAACCTGGCCTACAATTCGGCCGGGCCCCGGGCGGTGAAGTACGGGACGCCCCGGGAGAACACCCTCGGCCTGTGCGCCGTCACCGGCACCGGTGAGGCCCTGCGGACCGGGGTACGGACCAGCAAGGGGGTCGTCGGCTACGACCTGACCCGGCTGCTCATCGGCTCGGAGGGAACCCTGGGGCTGATCACCGAGGCGACCCTGCGGCTGCAGCCGCAACCCGAGGCGACCACCACCTTCAAGGCGGTCTACCGCGACATGGGGGCGGCCGCGCGCGCGGTCTCCCGAATCATGGCGCAACCGGTGGTGCCGTCGGCGCTGGAGTTCATCGACCACCGCGCCATCGAGATGGTCCGCAACTACGCCGAGGCGGACCTCCCGGAGGGGGCCGGGGCCCTGTTGATGATCGAGGTGGACGGACCGGCCGCCTGTCTGGCGGCCGCCAGTGACGCCGTGGCGGCGGCCGCCCGCGGAACGGCGGCGGACCGCGACGCCCTGCTCAGTCTCGATCAGGCCACGGAGAAGGCCGAGGTCGCCGCCCTCTGGGCGACGCGCAAGGCCCTCTCCCCCGCCCTGCGACAGGTGGCGCCGAAGAAGATCAACGAGGACGTGGTGGTCCCGGTCACCCGGATGCCCGAACTCATCGACGGTCTCGACCGGCTTGCGGAGCGCTTCGGGATCACCATCGTCAACTTCGGCCATGCCGGCAACGGCAACATCCACGTCAACCTGCTGGTGGACCCCGACGACCCCGACGAGATGGCCCGCGCCGACCACTGCCTGGACGCGGTCTTCGACCTGGTGCTGGGGCTCGGGGGCAGCCTCTCCGGGGAACACGGCGTCGGGCTGGAGAAGCGCGACTTCGTCGATCGGGAGATCGCCGCACCCACCCTGGAACTCATGGCGGGCCTGCGCACCTGTTTCGATCCCGCCGGGATCCTCAATCCCGGCAAGGGCTTCCCCGCGCCTACTTGACCACCTTGAGGTGCGGGCCGCCGCCCCCCCCGGAGGGCGGTTGCGGCGGCTCGTCGTCGCCGTCCCCCTCACCGGCGGGCGCACCGCCCTCGGGATCGGGGACCTGACCGTCATCCTCGCCGAAGAGCATCCCCTGCCCGTTCTCCCGGGCATAGATCGCCAGGATGGCGTTCACCGGGACGGTGATGGTCATCGGCTGGCCACCGAAACGGGCGTTGAACATCACCACCTCGTTGCCCAGATCCAGGGCCTCGGTGGCCGTGGGGCTGATGTTGAGGACGATCTTGCCGTTCTCCACGAACTCGGTGGGGACCTCGGTGCCGGGATGGACGGCGTTCACCAGCAGATGCGGCGTGAGGCCGTTGTCCACGATCCAGTCGAAGAGGGCCCGAACCAGATAGGGGCGGCTGGAGGACATACCGGACATCGTGCTACCTCCTACTTCTCGGTCGTTTCCAGGCTATCCCTGAACGTCGGTCGGTTGAACAGCCGGTCGGCATAGTCCCGCAACGGGGCGGCCGCCTCCGGGAGTTCGATACCGATGCCGGGCAGCCGCCACAGCAGGGCCGCCATATCGGCATCCACCAGGCTGTACTCCTCACTGAGGAAATACGGCATGGAGCCGAACAACGGCGCCACGGCGACCAGGCTCTCACGCAGTTCCTTGCGCCCCCGGGCAGCCGTCTTCTCCCCTCGGTGTTCGATGTCGTCCACCAACCGCTCCCAGTCGCGCCGGATCCGATGGCGCAGCTGACGCCCCTTGGCCCGGCTCACCGGATCCACCGGCATCAGGGGCGGATGGGGGAAGCGTTCATCGAGATACTCGGAGATCACCTGGTCCTCGAAAAGTACCAGGTCGCGATCGACCAGGGTGGGGACGGAACCGTAGGGATTCAGATCGGCCAGATCCTCGGGCGGGTTGTCGCGATCCACATCCACGATCTCGACATTGATGCCCTTCTCGGCCAGAACGATCCGCACCCGATGACAGCGCATGTCACCCGGCACGGCGAACAGGGTCATAACAGAACGTCGATTGGCCATGACCGCCATACACGCTCTCCATGGAAATTCCAGACAGAAAAACGAAGGGGGGCCTGATGTCCCCCCTTCGCTGGTGGGCGGGCCGAGGCCCGCCTACTCGCCTTGTCATACCACCGGGCTACGGCCTAGTGGATGTCCTTCCAGTACTCGCGCTTCAGCAGATAGGCGATGAAGGCGAAGATGGCCAGGAAGCCGATCACCCAGACGCCCAGCCGATAACGCTCCAGCTGCGCCGGCTCGCCGATGTAGGACAGGAAGGTCGTCAGATCCTTCACCGCGCGGTCGTACTCGGCCGGGGTCATGCGACCCTCGGAGACGTACTCGAAACCGACGCGGACTTCGTACTCCTCGCCATCCTCGTCGGTCCGGGTCTCGTAGACCGGCTTCTTCAGACCCTCCAGATCCACCAGCACGTGCGGCATGCCGACACGATCGAAGACCGTGTTGTTCACGCCGAACGGCTCGTCGGCATCCTTGTAGAAGCCGTGAAGGTAGTTGTAGATCCACGTGTCACCGTGCTGACGGCTGGTCACCGTCAGGTCCGGCGGGTGGATGCCGAACCAGCCCTCGGAGTCCTCCGCCGGCATGGCGTTGGTCATCATGTCGGTGATGACGCCATCACCGGGGATGAGGTTCTCCTCGACCTGGTCGTGGGTCATGCCGGCATCGTCCGCCAGCCGCCGCCAGCGGTGGTGCTCCAGCGAGTGGCACGCCAGGCAGTAGTTGGCGTACAGCTGGGCACCACGCTGCAGGGCAGCCTTGTTGTGCACGTTGATCTTCACGGAACTCACGGTGCCATCGTAGTCAGCATCCGCCAGGGCAACGCCGGGGAGCAGGACCATGGCCAGTGCTGCAAGAATCATCTTTTTCATCACTTAGTCACCCTCTCCGGAACCGGCTTGTCCTTGTCGATCTTCGTGTACCACGGCATCAACAGGAAGAACGCGAAGTAGATCGTGCTGAAGATGCGGGCCCGGAAGACATTCTCGGGCGTCGCCGGCTGAATGCCCAGGTAGCTCAGGGCCACGAAGCTGATCACGAACAACGTCAGCGCGATCTTGAACAGCGGCCCGCGATAGCGGATCGACTTCACCTCGCTGCGGTCGAGCCACGGCAGCAGGAAGAGCAGGAAGATCGCCGCGAACATCGCCACCACGCCCATGAAGGTGTGGGGCACCGCCGCCAGGATGGCGTAGTAGGCGGTGAAGTACCACAGCGGCATGATGTGCTCGGGCGTCTGCAGCGGATCCGCCGGGATGAAGTTGTCATCCTTCAGGATGTAGCCGCCGCCTTCCGGGAAGAAGAAGACCACTGCCGAGAAGATCATCAGGAACACGGCCACGCCGACGATGTCCTTCACCGTGTAGTACGGATGGAAGGGGATGCCGTCCAGCGGCTTGCCGTTCTCGTCCTTGTGCTTCTTGATGTC
>CAZGJO010000015.1:0-19777 GCA_964525685.1 uncultured Ectothiorhodospiraceae bacterium
CTGCTCCGGCGCGCCCTCGACCACGCAAGCGGCAACCAGCGCGCCGCCGCCGAGATCCTCGGCATCAACCGGGCCACCCTGCGCAAGAAGGCGCGTGCCCACGGACTGATCGCCACCGACAACACCGCCAGGAGATGACCATGCAACCCATTCGACGCGCCCTCCTCAGTGTCTCCGACAAGACCGGGATCGTGGAATTCGCCCGCGCCCTCGCCGACCGTGGCGTGGAGATCCTCTCCACCGGCGGTACCGCGCGCCTGCTTTCGGAAAACGGCATCGCGATAACCGAAGTCAGTGACCACACCGGATTCCCCGAGATGATGGACGGCCGGGTCAAGACCCTGCACCCCCATATCCACGGCGGTCTGCTGGGCCGGCGCGGGACCGACGACGCCGTCATGGCCGAGCACGGCATCGCCCCCATCGACCTGCTGGTGGTGAACCTCTACCCGTTCGAGAACGCCATCAGCCAGCCGGACTGCGACCTCGCCACCGCCATCGAGAACATCGACATCGGCGGCCCGGCCATGCTGCGCGCGGCGGCCAAGAACCACGAGGCCGTGACCGTGGTGGTGGAGGCCGCCGACTACGACCGCGTACTCGCCTCCATGGCCTACAACGACGGCGCGGTGGACGAGGTCCTGCGCTTCGATCTGGCCACTCGGGTCTTCGAGCACACCGCGGCCTATGACGGCGCCATCGCCAACTACCTCGGCAGCCGCATCCCGGGCGAAGAGGACGACAGCGGGCTGCCGCGCACCTGGAACAGCCAGTACGTGGAGCGCCAGGCCCTGCGCTACGGCGAGAACCCGCATCAGGCGGCGGCCTTCTATCACGAACGCCAAGCCGATGGCGCCAGCGTCGGCGGCGCGGAGATCCTTCAGGGCAAGGAGCTCTCCTTCAACAACATCGCCGATACCGACGCGGCGCTGGAGTGCGTCAAGCAGTTCGACCGGCCCGCCTGCGTCATCGTCAAACACGCCAACCCGTGCGGTGTCGCCCAGGCGGACGACCTGATCTCCGCCTACGATCGCGCCTACGCCACCGACCCGGTCTCCGCCTTCGGCGGCATCATCGCCTTCAACCGGACGCTGGACGCCCATACCGCGCGCACCCTGGTGGAACGCCAGTTCGTCGAGGTGGTCATCGCGCCGGCGGTGGAGGCCGATGCCCGCGCCGCGTTCGAGGCCAAGCCGAACATCCGTCTGCTCGCCTGCGGCGACTGGCAGGGCCCGGCCGGCGGCTACGACTACAAGCGGGTGGGCGGCGGCCTGCTGGTGCAGGAACGCGACACCACCACCGTGGATGCCGGCGGCCTGCGCACGGTCAGCGATCGCGCCCCGGACGAGCGGGAGATGGCCGATCTCCTGTTCAGCTGGCGGGTGGCCAAGTTCGTCAAGTCCAACGCCATCGTCTACGGCCATGACGGCATGACCATCGGGGTCGGCGCCGGCCAGATGAGCCGCGTCTACAGCGCCCGTATCGCCGCCGAGAAGGCGGCCGACGCCGGCCTCACCGTGGCCGGTTCGGTGATGGCCTCGGATGCCTTCTTCCCCTTCCGTGACGGCATCGACCAGGCCGCGGAAGCGGGGATCACCGCCGTGATCCATCCGGGGGGCTCCCGCCGTGACGACGAGGTGCTGGCCGCGGCCAACGAGCACGGCATGGCCATGGTCATCACCGGCATCCGCCATTTCCGCCATTGAACGCCACGTGTCACGGGAGGTTCCCATGAAGGTTCTTATCGTCGGCGGGGGTGGTCGCGAACATGCCCTCGCCTGGAAGGCCACTCGCTCTCCGGCGGTGAAACGGGTCCACGTCGCCCCGGGCAACGCCGGCACGGCCGCCGAACCGGGGGTGGAGAATGTCGCCATTGCCGCGGACGACGTCGACGGCCTGACCGACTGGGCCCGCGAGAACCACGTCGATCTGACCATCATCGGCCCGGAGGCGCCGCTGGTGGCCGGGCTGGCCGACGCCCTGCACGCGGCCGGACTGCCCTGTTTCGGCCCCACCCGGGAAGCCGCCCAACTGGAAGGCTCCAAGACCTTTGCCAAGGCCTTCATGGCCCGCCACGGCATCCCCAGCGCCAACTACGCCACCTTCACCGATGCGGAGGCCGCACTGGCCGAGGTGCGCCGGCGCGGGGCGCCGCTGGTCATCAAGGCCGACGGTCTGGCCGCCGGCAAGGGGGTGGTCGTCGCCCGGGAACTCGCCGAGGCCGAGGCGGCCGTCACCGACATGCTGGCCGACAACGCCCTGGGAGATGCCGGCAGTCGGGTGGTGGTGGAAGACTACCTGGAGGGCGAGGAGGTCAGCTTCATCGCCATGGTCGCGGGCGACAGCATCCTGCCGCTGGCCACCTCCCAGGACCACAAGGCGCGCGACGACGGTGACCAGGGCCCCAATACCGGCGGCATGGGCGCCTACTCACCGGCCCCGCGGGTGGACGAACCCCTGTTCCGGCGCATCATCGACGAGGTCATCCGGCCCACCGTGACGGGGCTGGCCGCCGACGGGATCGCGTATCGCGGGTTCCTCTACGCCGGTCTGATGATCGATGCCGAGAACAACCCCCACGTCCTGGAGTACAACTGCCGCCTCGGCGATCCCGAGACCCAGCCGCTGCTGATGCGCCTGGATGCCGACCTGGTCGGCCTCTGCCGCGCCGCCGTGGCGGGCCGGCTGGACGAGACCGCCATCGCCTGGGACCCGCGCCCGGCGCTCGGTGTGGTCATGGCGGCCGAAGGCTATCCCGGCCCCTACCGCAAGGGGGATACCCTGCGCGGCCTCGATGCCGTCCACGAGACCGACGTGAAGGTCTTCCACGCCGGGACCGCCGAGGCCGGGGACGCGGTGGTCACCGCCGGCGGGCGCGTCCTCTGTGTCACCGCCCTGGGCGACGACCTGCGCCAGGCCCGGGCACGCGCCTACACCAATCTGGGGCACATCCACTTCGACGGCGCCTTCTACCGCCGCGACATCGGCCACCATGCACTGGACCGGGGAGAGGGCCCGGCCTGAACGGGGTGCGGGTGTGACCATGGCTGCCAGGCACGGAGACGGACCGGTCCGCATCGACAAGTGGCTCTGGGCGGCGCGCTTCTTCAAGACTCGCCGGCTGGCCACCGATGCGGTCGCCGGCGGCAAGGTGCATCTGGACGGCCAGCGCTGCAAGCCGAGCCGGAACGTCCAGCCGGGGAACATCCTGACCATTCGCAAGGAGGCGGTGACCTTCACCGTGGAGGTGGTGGCCGTCAGCGACCAGCGCGGGCCGGCGGCCCGGGCCGAGGCGCTCTATCGGGAGACGCCGGACAGCGTGGCGGCTCGCCAGGCGTCGCGGGAGGCGCGCCGTCTCCAGCCACAGCCGCCGAAGCGACCTCGCGGCGCGGGCCGCCCCACCAAGCGCGAACGGCGCCAGCTGGATCGGCGGCAGGGGCCCGAAGACGAGGGCTAGTCCGCCGCGGGGGTCAGGCCGTGGAGGGGCGGTACGTGGCGGTGCAGGAACCAACGGTCCAGCACCATGTGGCGTGCAAACCAGCGTGACCGCATCAGGGGCCGCGCCAGGGCCCGCTTCACCGCACCCGGCGCAGCACCGGGTTCACCGCGCATGGGGCCGAAACGCGCCTGCAGGGCGTCGCGGTAGGGGGTCAGCGCGGCCCTGTCGTACTGCCCCCCGGCCTCGGCGATGGTATCGGCAGCCATCAGGGCGGACTCCACCGCCGGGCGGATCCCTTCACCACTCTGGGGATAGGCCAGTGCCACCGCATCCCCGACCAGCATCGCCCCGGCATGGACCGGCTCCCGGGGCGTATGACCGTAGAGCCCGTAGGCGTGCCCCTTGAACCGGCCCGGGGGATCGACGTGCAGCCGGCCACTCGCCTTCAGCCAATCGACGAATCCGGCGACTTCGCTACCCAGCTTGCGCGCCCCTTCGCGGCCGAGGCCGATGTTCAGCCAGTTGCCCTTGCGCACGATCCAGCCGTAGCCGGCGAGGTCCTCGAGGAAGTAGAGCTCCGGGACATCGGGGTGGACCGGGCAGGCGGCCTGCTGCTCCGGCGCCAGCTCGAACTCGATCTCCTGGGCCGTGACGCTGGTCTCGCTCTGACCCGGGTTGGCGGTGCCGAGCTGGCGCGCCACCGGACAGAAGTGGCCGCCGGCCCCGACGAGCAAAGGCGCGCGCCACTCACCGTTGACGCACCAGCGCCCGTCCGCTTCGCGTTCCATGCTCTGCAGCGGCGTACCCTGCACGACCCGGACACCGGCCGCCTCACTGCGCCGCAGCAGGTATTCATCGAACTCGAAGCGACGGATCCCGTAGCTGGCGGTCTCCCCGTAGTGGGTCTCCACGCCCCGCTGACCGACGAGTCCGGTGCGAAAGGCGCTGATGGGTTGCAGGACACGCTCGCGGGCGTAGTCATCGGGATCGATCTCGAGGGTGGCCATGACCTCCGGGGTCACCCAGCCGGCGCAGACCTTGTCCCGGGGAAAGCTGGCCTTGTCGATGAGGGTGACGTCGAAACCGCGGCGTTGCAACGCCAGGCCGAGGGTCGAGCCGGCCGGTCCCCCTCCGACGATGATGACGTCCGTGTCGGTACTCACTTGCAGTCCTCGCTTTCCGGCTGGTAGAGATACGCGCGCGTCCACGGCAGCTCGTTGAGCGCCTTGCGGGCAAACACGGTCTGGAAGAGCTGCAGCTGGCCCGTGGTGAAGGCGGCGATGGAGCCGGACAGATAGAGCCGCCAGGCGCGCACGAAGTTCTCATCGAACATCTCCCGCACCGTCGACTCGTTGGCATCGAAGCGCTCGAGCCAGTGGCTCAGGGTGCGGGCGTAGTGCAGACGCAGGTTCTCGACATCCAGGATCGAGAGGTCGTAGGGCTCGAAGATCCGGGACATCTCGCCGAGGGTGGGGGGATAGGCACCCGGGAAGATGCGCTTTTCGATCCACGCATTCATCAGCCGCGGCGTATTGCGCCCGATGGTGTGGATCAGCCCGCGCCCCTGCGCGTGCAGGACGCGATCGATAACGGCGCCCAGTTCCGGATACTGGGCGGTGCCGACGTGCTCCAGCATCCCCACGGAGACAAAGGCATCGTACTGGCCTTCGATGTTGCGGTAGTCGTCGAGGACATACTCCACGCGGTCCGACAGGCCCTGGCGCTCGGCTTCGGCGCGAGCGAACTCCACCTGGCGTTCCGAGATGTTGAATGCGCGCACCTTGACGCCGTAATGGCGCGCCATGAAGCGCGCCAGTCCACCCCAGCCGCAGCCGGCCTCCACCACCGTCTCGCCGGGCTGCAGGCGCAGCTTCCGGCAGACATGGTGCAGCTTGGCCACCTGCGCCTCTTCCAGGCTTGCTTCCGGACCCGGGTAATAGGCGCAGGTGTACTGCATGACCTCGTCATCGAGCCAGAGCCGGTAGAAGTCATTGCCCAGGTTGTAGTGCTGATGGATATTCTCGCGGGATCCGCTGAGCGTATTGCGGCGCGGCCGATTGCGCCACCTCTGCCACACCTTCAGGGGCCACGGGGTCTTCTTGACGTCTTCGGCGCGGTAGGCGGCTTCGAGGAAGGGGACGAGCTCGCAGCTGACCTCCACGCGCCCGTCGGCATACAGGTCACCGAATTCGCGTTCCGCGTTGGTGATGATCGCGTACAGGGCCCCGCGGTCGCGGATGGAGACGGTCCCCAGCGCCTCGGCACTTGAGTCACCGAGCTCCGTCCCGTCCCAGAGGCGGATCCTGAACGGCGGGCGATCCATCGCTTCGAACATGCGCTCTGCCAGCCAGCGATCGCTGGCTCGCGTTTTCTTGTTGTCGGACACTGTCTCCGCTCCTCTGCTCTGACCTCGCTCCGGGCGTATACGCTAGCAACACCGTCATACTCGGTCCAGACCGGATTGACAGGGGGTCCGGACACAAAACGGGCCACCCCAACAGTTTGGGGCGGCCCGTTGGGCGGCATTGAAAAAGCAATCAGTCCTGCGTAGCGACCGCGCTGGACTCCGCTTCATCTTCGAGGGCCTCGGGTTCCGGGCGGTCGACCAGTTCGACCATGGCCATCGGGGCACCATCACCGTGCCGGTAGCCGCACTTCAGGATCCGGAGGTAGCCACCCGGGCGCTCGGCGTAACGCGGGCCGAGTTCCTCGAAGAGCTTGGTGACCATCTCCTTGCTGCGCAGGCGCGAGAAGGCCAGGCGGCGATTGGCGACGGTGTCTTCCTTCGCCAGGGTGATCAGCGGCTCGGCTACCCGGCGAAGTTCCTTGGCCTTCGGAACCGTGGTCTTGATCAGTTCGTGCTCGAACAGCGACCCGGCCATGTTCTTGAACATGGCCTTGCGGTGGCTGCTGTCACGGCCGAAACGGCGTGTTTTCCTGCGATGTCGCATGGTTCTTTCCCCGTAATCTGTCTTGTGCAGCTTCCGCCTCAGGCGGAGGAGCGCTCGTCGTCCCGGCCCTGCTCGAGGCTGGCCGGCGGCCAGTTGTCGAGCTTCATGCCGAGGGAGAGACCGTGCTTGGCCAGCACGTCCTTGACCTCGGTGAGGGACTTCTTGCCCAGGTTGGGCGTCTTGAGCAGTTCGACCTCGGTCCGCTGAATCAGGTCACCGATGTAGTAGATCTGCTCCGCCTTGAGGCAGTTGGCCGAACGCACGGTCAGTTCGAGTTCCTCGATGGGCCGCAGGAGGATGGGATCGACTTCGCTCTCCTCGCTGGCCACCTCGCTGCCCTCGGCACCCTTCAGGTCCACGAAGCTGGTCAACTGGTCCTGGAGGATGGTGGCGGCCGTGCGGATCGCCTCCTCCGGATCGATGGTCCCGTTGGTACCGAGGTCGATGATCAACTTGTCCAGGTCGGTGCGCTGTTCCACGCGGGCCCGCTCGACGGAATAGGAGACCCGCCGGATGGGGCTGTAGCTGGCGTCCAGCGGCAGTCGGCCGATGGGGCGCTCTTCCTCTTCGCCCTCGTCCCGCATGTTGGCCGGGATGTAGCCGCGTCCGACCTCCACCCACAGGGTCATCTTGAGCGAGCCGGCCTCGGTCAGGTTGGCGATGACATGGTCCGGGTTGACCAGCTCGACGTCGGAGCTAAGCTGGATGTCGGCCCCGGTCACCGGCCCCGCACCCTCCTTGCCGAGGGTCAGTTCGACACGGTCACCCTTGTGGATGCGGAACGCCAGCCCCTTGAGGTTGAGGAGGATGTCGATGACGTCCTCCTGTACACCCTCGATGGCCGAATACTCGTGGAGGACCCCTTCGATCTCGGCCTCCACCACGGCCGCGCCGCTCATGGACGACAGCAGGATGCGCCGCAGGGCATTCCCGAGCGTATGACCGAAGCCCCGCTCCATCGGTTCCAGGGTCACCCGGGCACTGCTGGCATCCATCTTTTCGACGCCAACGAGCCGCGGCTTGAGAAAATCCGACATTTGAGCCTGCATGGCTTCCCTCTTCGTTTCGCGTCAACGACCCGCGACGGCCTCGCCGTCGCGATCGGTTTTACTTGGAGTAGAGCTCGACGACCAGATGCTCGTTGGTCTCCATCGGGAGCTCGCTACGCTGCGGCGCGGCCTTGTAGACCCCTTCGCGCTTCTTGGTGTCCACTTCGATCCACTCCGGGAAACCGCGGTCCTCGGCCACTTCGAGGGCGCGCTGGACCCGCAGCTGGTCACGCGAACCATCCGCAACGGCAATGACGTCACCGGCGCGCACCTGGTGCGCGGGGATGTTCATCTTGCGACCGTTGAGGGTCACCCCGTTGTGCCGCACCAGCTGGCGCGCCTCGTCTCGGGACGTGGCGAACCCCATGCGGTAGACGACGTTGTCCAGGCGCGATTCCAGCAGCTGCAGGAGGTTCTCGCCGGTCGAACCCTTGCGCCGGTCGGCCTCCTTGTAATAGAGCCGGAACTGGTGCTCCATGATCCCGTAGCTGCGCCGCAGCTTCTGCTTCTCGCGCAGCTGCATGGCGTAGTCCGACATGCGACCGCGGCGGGCCGTCTGTCCGTGCTGACCGGGCGGGTAGGCCCGGTTCTCCATGGGGCACTTGCTGCTCGTGCACTTCTCGCCCTTGAGATAGAGCTTTTCGCCCTCTCTCCGGCAGAGTCGACATTTGGGTCCGATGTACCTAGCCAAGATGAGCCTCCGTCGCTTACACGCGGCGTTTCTTCGGGGGACGGCAGCCGTTATGGGGAATCGGCGTCACGTCCGCGATAGTGGTGACCTTGAGTCCAAGGTTGTTGAGGGCACGAACCGCGGATTCGCGGCCCGGCCCCGGCCCCTTGACCCAGACCTCGACATTCTTGAGTCCGAACTCCTGCGCCGTCGTCCCGGCACGCTCGGCCGCGACCTGCGCAGCGAAAGGCGTGCTCTTGCGCGAGCCCCGGAAGCCGGACCCACCCGCGGTCGCCCAGGAAAGCGCATTCCCCTGGCGGTCGGTGATGGTCACGATGGTGTTATTGAACGAGGCGTGGATGTGCGCCACACCGTCGACAACGTTCTTTTTGACACGCTTCTTCGTGCTGCGCGCGCCTTGCTGCTGCTTAGCCATGCTCAAGCTTCCTCAATTACCGGCGGATCGCGCGGGGCGGGCCCTTGCGCGTACGGGCGTTGGTCTGCGTCTGCTGGCCGTTGACCGGCAGCCCGCGACGGTGGCGCAGGCCGCGATAACAACCGAGGTCCATCAGACGCTTGATGTTCATGGAGACTTCCCGACGCAGGTCGCCTTCGACGGTGTACCGGCCGACCTCGTTACGCAGGCGGTCCACCTGGGCCTCGTCCATCTCGCGGATGACCTGATTGCGCGGGATGCCGGCCGCGTCGCAGATCTGCTGCGCCGTGGTGCGGCCGATACCGTAGATGCTCGTCAGAGCGATCTCGGCGTGCTTGTTCACGGGGATATTGACGCCTGCTATACGGGCCATGTACCCAAACTCCTACTTTCGTACCATTCAGGCGGGCATACCGCCGGGAAACCAACTAGGATAGCGCGAGCGCGCCCGGGGTTCAACCCTGGCGCTGCTTGTGCCGCCCGTCGGAGCAGATCACGCGCACCGTGCCGCCACGCTTGATCACCTTGCAGTTACGGCAGATCTTCTTGACCGATGCTCGAACCTTCATTGTCTCCACCTCTGTTGTGTCAGGCCCAGCCTCAGCGCTGGGTCAGGTTGGCCTTCTTCATCAGGCCGTCGTACTGGTGCGACATCAGATGCGCCTGCACCTGGCTCATGAAGTCCATCAGGACGATCACGATGATCAGTAGCGATGTGCCGCCGAAATAGAACGGGACGTTCCAGCCGACGATCAGGAACTCGGGCAGCAGACAGACCGCGGTCACGTACAGGGCCCCGGCCATGGTCAGGCGCGTGAGCACCTTGTCGATGTAGTTCGCCGTCTGCTCACCCGGACGGATCCCGGGGACGAAGGCCCCCGACTTCTTCAGGTTGTCCGCCGTCTCGCGCGGATTGAACATCAGCGCAGTATAGAAGAACGTGAAGAAGATGATCGCCATTGCATACAACAGCACATACAGCGGCTGACCCGGTGACAGCGTGTTCGACAGGGTCGACAGCCAGCCCATCCCCTCACCGCCGCCGAACCAGCCGGCCAGCGTGGCCGGGAACAGAATGATGCTCGAGGCAAAGATGGGCGGGATGACGCCCGCCATGTTCACCTTCAGCGGCAGATGGCTGGATTGCCCCGCATACACCTTGCGTCCCTGTTGCCGCTTGGCGTAGTTCACCGTGATCCGGCGTTGCCCGCGCTCCATGAAGACGACAAAGCCGGTTACCGCGATGGCCAGCACCAGCAGCACGAGCAGGAGCGCGGCGGCAAGCTCACCCGTGCGCGCCAGCTCCATGGTCCCACCGATGGCGGACGGGAGACCGGCGACGATCCCGGCAAAGATGATCAGCGAGATGCCGTTGCCGATCCCGCGCTCGGTGATCTGCTCGCCCAGCCACATCAGGAACATCGTCCCCGAGACCAGCGTGATCACGGCGACAATGCGGAAGAGCAGGCCCGGATCGACGACCACCGGGATCCCGGCAGCCTGCTGACGCTCCAGTGCGACCGACACGCCGATGGCCTGGAACGTGGCCAGGACCAGGGTAAAGTAACGCGTGTACTGCGCGATCTTTCGTTTACCCGCCGCGCCTTCCTTGCTGATGGCCTCGAGTTTCGGCGAGACCTTGGTCATCAGCTGCATGATGATTGCCGCCGAGATGTACGGCATGATCCCCAGCGCCATGACCGACAGCCGCTCCAGCGCACCGCCCGAGAACATGTTGAACATGTCCAGGATGGTGCCGCGCTGCTGTTCGAACATCGCGGCGAGCGCCACCGGGTCGATCCCCGGAACCGGGATATGGGCCCCGATCCGGAACACAATGATGGCGCCAAGGACGAACAGAAGCCGCTGCTTCAGCTCCGTCAGCTTGCCGCCACCCATGGCACTGGCCATTGCCCCGCGCGTGCTCCCCAAGGTGACCTCCGTCAGTCCTGAACGGAGCCGCCTGCCGCTTCGATGGCCTTGCGGGCCCCCGAAGTGGCGGCGATGCCGCGCAGGGTCACAGCGCGATCGATGGCTCCGGTGCCGATGACCTTCACCCGTGCGACATCGCCACGGATGAGGCCGGCCTTGCGCAGCGCATCAAAGTCGATGGTGTCGCCCTCCACGCGAGCCAGTTCGTGCAGCCGGACCTCGTCCGCCTTGCGCGCCTTGCGCGAGGTGAAGCCGACCTTGGGCAGGCGCCGCTGAAGCGGCATCTGCCCGCCTTCAAAGCCCGGGCTCACACTGCCGCCGGAGCGGGACTTGAGGCCCTTGTGGCCGTGCGAGGCCGTCTTGCCGTGCCCGGAACCGAGGCCACGCGCAAGCCGCTTGGCCGGCCGCTTGGCGCCGGGCGCCCGCTTGATGGTGTTCAAACGCATGGTCATTCCTCCTCGACCCGCAGAAGGTAGTCGACCTTCTTGATCATCCCCCGGTTCTCCGGGGTGTCGAGCACTTCACGGGTATGATTCATTCGGCGCAGCCCCAGCCCCTGAACGCAGGCCTTGTGGGAGGCGATGCGATGGGCGGGGCTCCGGACCAGGGTCACCTTCAGTGTCTTGGCTGCCATTTCAGTTCACCACTTCCTCTACGGACTTGCCGCGTTTGGCGGCGACATCCTCGGGAGAACGCATGGTGGACAGGCCATTCATGGTTGCCCGAAGGACATTGATCGGATTGTTGGACCCGATGCACTTGGCAAGCACGTCACGAACCCCGGCCACATCGTACAGGGCGCGCATGGCGCCGCCGGCGATGACACCGGTCCCTTCGGAGGCCGGCTGCATGAAGACCTTGGCGCCGCCGTGGGTGGCGGTCATCGGGTACTGCAGGGTGCCATCCTTCAGCGGCACATTGGCCATGTTCTTGCGGGCGTCTTCCATCGCCTTGGCGATGGCGGCCGGGACCTCGCGAGCCTTGCCGTAGCCGAAACCGACCTTGCCGTTGCCATCCCCGACCACCGTGAGGGCGGTGAAGGTGAACAGTCGCCCACCCTTGACCACCTTGGACACGCGATTGATGGTGACCAGGCGTTCGTGCAGGCCGTCGGTGGCTTGATTCTGATTGCTCGACATCTGTTGATCCCCTTAGAACTCGAGGCCGTTTTCGCGCGCCGCTTCGGCCAGCGCCTTCACTCGCCCGTGATAGCGGAAACCGGAACGGTCGAAGGCGACGCTGGTGATACCGGCGCTCTTCGCCTTCTCGGCGATGGCCTTGCCGACCATTTCCGCGGCATCGGTGTTGCCGGTGGAACCGGCGGCCTTCTTCATCTCGGGCTCCACGGTGGAAGCCGCCGCGACGGTCTCGCTCCCGTTGGGGGCGATGACCTGCGCATAGATATGGCGCGGTGTCCGATACACGCAGAGCCGATGGACGGCCAGGTCGCGAATCTTGCTGCGGGCGCGGCGGGCGCGGCGCAGTCGTGCTGATTTCTTGTCCATAGTGGCCTCTACTTCTTCTTCGCCTCTTTGCGGACGACGGTCTCGTCCGAATAACGGACACCCTTGCCCTTGTAGGGCTCGGGTGGGCGGTAGGCGCGGATCTCGGCGGCAACCTGTCCAACGCTCTGCTTGTCGGCCCCCTTGACGACCACCTCAGTCTGACTCGGGGTCTCCACGGTCACGCCCTCGGGCACCTCGTAGTTCACCGGGTGCGAGAAGCCGAGGTTGAGGTTCACGGTGGAACCCTGGGCCTGGGCGCGGTAACCGACACCGACCAGCTCCAGCTTACGCTGAAAGCCTTCGCTGACGCCCTGGATCATGTTACGAACCACGGCTCGCGTCGTTCCGGTCAACGCATTGGTCTTGAAGCCGCCGTCGCGGGGAGAGAAACGGATCTCTTCCTCGCCCTCGACGATGTCGACGTCGGGGTGGACCTCATGCTCGAGGCTGCCGTTCCCACCCTTGACGGTAATCTTGCGACCATCCACTCGCAGCTCGACCCCCTTGGGGATGGCGAGTGGGTTCTGTGTCGTTCTTGCCATGACAGCAACCCCTAGAATACGTAGCAGATCACTTCACCACCCTGGCCATTGGCCCGAGCGGAGCGATCGGTCATCACGCCCTTGGATGTGGACACCACCGCAACGCCCAGCCCGTTGGAAACACGGGGCAGCTCGTCCTTGCCGCGGTACATCCGCAGGCCGGGACGGGAAGCGCGGTCGAGCCGCTCGATCACGGGCCGGCCCTCGAAGTACTTGAGGTCGATCTCGAGGGTCGGTTTACCGTCGTTCTCGGTACGACGGTATTCGCCGATGTAACCCTCTTCCTTGAGCACCCGGGCGATATTCTCCTTCAGCTTGGAAGCCGGCATGCGCACCGACGCTTTCTCGGCGCCCAGCGCGTTGCGGATGCGGGTCAGCATGTCGCTGACGGGATCGTTCATGCTCATGGTCGCTTCCCCGTTACCAGCTGCTCTTGCGCACGCCGGGCACGTCGCCGTTCATCACGGCTTCCCGGAGCTTGTTCCGGCCGAGGCCGAACTTGCGATAGTATCCATGCGGACGTCCGGTGACGTTGCAGCGATTCTCCTGCCGCACCGGGCTGGCATTCCGCGGAAGCTTCTGGAGCTTCCGCTGGGCCGCCAGCCGCTCTTCCGGCGAGAGGCTCATGTCCCGAACCTGGGCCTTGAGCTCGGCCCGCTTGGTAGCGTACTTGGCCACCAGACGTGCGCGCTTCTTCTCGCGCTCGATCATGCTGCGCTTTGCCATATCTCCTACCCCTTGAACGGGAAACTGAAGGCGGCCAGAAGCGCACGGGCTTCGTCGTTGCTGCCGGCCGTCGTGTTGATGGTGATGTCCATCCCGCGGATCGCGTCGATCTGGTCGTACTCGATCTCGGGGAAGATGATCTGCTCACGCACACCCATGGTGTAGTTGCCGCGCCCGTCGAACGCCTTCGGGTTCAGACCGCGGAAGTCACGGATGCGCGGGATCGCGACACCGACCAGGCGGTCGAGGAACTCGTACATGCGCTGGCGGCGGAGCGTCACCTTGCAGCCGATGGGCCACCCCTCACGGATCTTGAAACCGGCCACCGACTTGCGGGCCAGAGTCGGCACCGGCTTCTGGCCGGTGATCTTGGCCATGTCATCCATGGCGTGCTCCAGCACCTTCTTGTCGGAGACCGCTTCGCCAAGACCCATGTTCAGGGTGATCTTGGTGATCCGCGGGATTTCCATCACGTTCTTGTAACCGAACTGCTCCTGGAGCTGCTTGGTTACCGTATCCTGATAATATTCTCTAAGTCGTGCCATGACCTGCATCCCAAAGGGTTAGGCGTCCACGGTCTCGCCGGTGGACTTGAAGACGCGGACCTTGCGGCCGTCCTCGAGAAACTTGAATCCGACCCGGTCGCCCTTGCCGGTGGACCGGTTCAGGAGCATCACGTTGGAGATGTCCAGCGGCATCTCCTTGTCGATGATCCCCCCGGCGACTCCCTGGTTCGGATTCCCCTTCTGGTGTTTCTTGACGCGATTAACGCCCTCAACCACCACGGCCAGGCCCTTGTCGCGCTCGACTACGCGCAGCACGGTGCCCTCTTGGCCCTTGTCCTTTCCGGCGATGACCTTGACCTCATCGCCCTGCTTGATCTTGCGCATGATCGCCCTCTCTTACAGCACTTCGGGAGCCAGCGAGATAATCTTCATGAAATTATCGTCGCGCAGCTCGCGGGTCACCGGACCAAAGATTCGGGTCCCGACGGGCTGCAGCTGCTGATTCAGCAGCACGGCGGAGTTCCCGTCGAAGCGGATGAGTGAACCATCGGGGCGGCGAACGCCCTTGCGCGTCCGCACGACCACGGCGTTGTACACCTCACCCTTCTTGACCCGGCCGCGCGGAATGGCTTCCTTGACGCTGACCTTGGTGATGTCGCCAATGTTGGCGTAGCGGCGCTTGGAGCCACCGAGTACCTTTATGCACTGCACGCGCCGGGCACCACTGTTGTCCGCCACATTGAGCGTCGTTTGCATTTGAATCATGACTGTCTCCGAAGTTACTCCGGTGCCACAGGGCCCGCCAGCAGGAAAAGCAGGCAACTATACCACTCTCCCTCCAATTACCCAAGTGCGGAGGGCAGGAAGGCTCCTGTCACGTGGATTCAGCTGGGGCGTTCAACCACTTCCAGCAGGCGCCAGGTCTTCGTCCGCGAGATCGGACGGCACGATTCGATCCGCACCAGATCCCCTTCCTGACACTGGTTGTTCTCGTCGTGGGCGCGCAGCTTGGACGACCGCCGCATGTACTTCTTGTACAGCGGGTGCGCCAGGCGACGCTCCACCATGACGGTGATGGTCTTGTCCGCCTTGTTCGAGACGACGCGGCCGATGATACTGCGACCCTGGTTTTCCTGCTCGCTCATGCCTGCTTGACCTTCTCGTTCATGACCGTCTTGACCCGCGCAATATCGCGGCGGACCGTCTTCAGTCGATGGCTCTTGTCCAGCTGTCCGGTCCCCTTCTGCATGCGCAGGTTGAACTGCTCACGCAGGAGTTCCTGAAGTTCTTTCTCCAGACCGGCCTGGTCCTGGTTGCGGAGTTCACTAGCGTTCATCACAGCACCGTCCTGTTCACGAATACGGTCTTGACCGGCAGCTTCGCCGCCGCCAGGCGGAAGGCCTCGCGGGCCACCTCTTCCGAGACGCCCTGCATCTCGTAGAGGACCTTGCCCGGCTGCACCTCGGTCACCCAGTACTCGACGTTGCCCTTGCCCTTGCCCATCCGGACCTCGAGCGGCTTCTCGGTAATCGGTTTGTCGGGGAACACGCGGATCCAGATCTTGCCGCCACGCTTGATGTAGCGGTTCATCGCCCGGCGCGCGGCCTCGATCTGCCGGGCATTCACCCGCCCGCGACCGACGGCCTTGAGCCCGAATTCGCCGAAGCTGACGGCGTTACCCGAGTTGGCGAGTCCGGTGTTGCGGCCCTTCTGCTGTTTACGGAACTTGGTTCGCTTCGGCTGCAGCATTTTGACTTACCCCTGAGTCGCGGCGGGCTTCTCCGCCTCGCCGCTCTTCTTGTTGAGCTCGCCGGTGTCCATGATCTCGCCCTTGAAGATCCAGACCTTCACACCGATGACACCGTAGGTGGTGTTGGCCTCGGCCAGGGCGTAGTCGATGTCCGCGCGCAGCGTATGCAGCGGGACACGACCCTCACGGTACCACTCGGAACGAGCGATCTCGGCGCCGTTGAGACGGCCGGCGACGTTGATCTTCACGCCCTGCGCACCGAGGCGCATGGCGTTGCCGACGGCCCGCTTCATGGCCCGCCGGAACATGATCCGCTTCTCCAGCTGCTGGGCCACGTTCTGCGCCACCAGCATCGCGTCCACCTCCGGCTTGCGGATCTCCTCGATATCGATCTTCACCTCATCGACACCGATGATTCCGCGGACATCCTGGCGCAGCTTCTCGATATCGGCGCCCTTCTTGCCGATGACGATTCCGGGACGCGCGGTATGGATGGTGATGCGCGCGTTCTTCGCCGGCCGCTCGATGTCGATGCGACTCACCGAGGCGTGGGCGAGCTTCTTGCTCAGGTAGTCCCGAACCTTCAGGTCGGTGTGCAGGAGCTCCGGGTACTGCTTGGATTCGGCGTACCAGGTGGAACGCCAATCCTTCACGATACCCAGGCGAATCCCGGTCGGATGTACTTTGTGACCCATTCCGCGCCTCGCTTACTGTTCCGCGACAACCACAGTGATGTGGCTGGTCCGCTTGTTGATCCGGTTGGCCCGACCTTTTGCCCGGGCGCGCATACGCTTGAGCACCGGGCCTTCATCCACCTGGATGGACGAGACCCGCAGCTCGTCGATGTCAGCGCCGTCGTTGTGCTCGGCATTGGCGATGGCCGACTCGAGGACCTTCTTGACGATGCCGGCACCCTTCTTCGGGCTGAAGGCCAGCTGCTGGAGCGCGAGCTCGGCCGGCAGACCACGGATCTGGTCGGCCACCAGGCGGGTCTTCTGCGGCGAGATTCGCGCAAATCGAAGTTTTGCTGCGGTTTCCATGACCGTCGAACCCCTTATCTGGATTTCTTGTCGGCGGCGTGTCCGCGGAAGTTCCGCGTGGACGCGAATTCACCGAGCTTGTGACCGACCATGTTCTCGGAGATCAGAACAGGGACGTGCTGGCGACCATTGTGCACGGCAATGGTCAGGCCGATCATGTTCGGCACGACCATCGACCGGCGGGACCAGGTCTTGATTGGCTTCTTGCTTCCGGCCTCCTGCGCGGCATCGACCTTCTTGAGAAGGTCGAGGTCGACGAAGGGACCCTTTTTGATAGAACGCGGCATGACAGTACGTACCCTTGTCCGTTACTTCCGATTGCGCCGACGCGTGATGTACTTGTCGGTGCTCTTGTTCTTGCGTGTGCGATAGCCCTTGGTCGGCATCCCCCACGGCGAGACGGGGTGGCGACCCCCGGAGGTGCGGCCTTCACCGCCCCCGTGCGGGTGGTCTACCGGGTTCATCGCGACACCGCGCACGGTGGGACGCATCCCGGCCCAGCGCTTGGCGCCGGCCTTGCCCATCTTCCGCAGGCTGCGCTCGGTGTTGCCGACCTCGCCCACGGTTGCGCGGCAGTCGATGTGGACCTTGCGCATCTCGCCCGAGCGCATCCGCAGCGTGGCATAGCGGCCTTCGCGCGCAACCAGCTGGACGCCGGCCCCGGCGGAGCGCGCCAGCTGCCCGCCCTTGCCGGGCTTCATCTCGACGTTGTGCACCGTGCTGCCCACGGGGATGTTCCGCAGGGGAAGGGCGTTGCCAGCCCGGATCGGTGCACTTGCACCCGAGACCAGCTCGGTCCCGACCTCGACTCCGCGCGGTGCGAGGATGTAACGCCGCTCGCCATCGCGGTACAGGACCAGCGCGATGTTGGCGCTGCGATTGGGATCGTGCTCGATGCGCTCGACCCGACCCGGGACACCATCCTTCTGGCGCTTGAAGTCAATGATGCGATAGAGCTGCTTGTGGCCACCGCCGCGGTGACGTGTCGTGATCCGACCGGTGTTGTTGCGCCCACCGGTCCGGCCCTGCTTCTCGACCAGGGGTGCATGCGGACGACCCTTGTGCAGCCGGTCGTCGCGCACCTTGACCACGAAGCGCCGCCCCGGGGAGGTCGGCTTTGCTTTCATCAGTGCCATGTTTCCTGTCCCCTTACCTTAGTCGGCGCCAAGAAAATCGATGTCCTGGCCCTCGGCCAGGCTCACGTACGCCTTCTTCCAGTCCTTGCGCCGACCCGTCTGGCGCCCGAACCGCTTTGACTTGCCCTTAACGACGGCCGTGCGCACCGCGTCCACCTTGACCTCGAAGAGCGTTTCCACGGCCTTCTTGATCTCCAGCTTGGTCGCGTCGGGCAGGACCCGGAAGGTGATCTGGTTGTGGTCTTCACCCAGCCGCGTCGTCTTTTCGGAGACGTGCGGACCGAGCAGGACCTTCATCAGGCGTTCCTGGTTCATGCGAACTTCTCCTCGATCTGCTTGACGGCGTCGGTGGTCATGATCACCTGCCCGAAGCCGATGAGGCTCACCGGGTCCAGCGCCTGGACGTCGCTGACGCCCACCTTGTAGAGGTTGCGGGACGCGAGGTAGAGCTTTTCATCGAGGCTGTCGGTCACGATGAGGACATCTTCGGTGCCCATCTTCTTCAGGCGCTCGGCCAGCTCACGCGTCTTGGGCGCTTCCAGTTCGAACTTGTCCACCACCATCAGGCGGTTCTGGCGCACCAGCTCCGAGAGGATGGCCTTCATCGCACCGCGGTACATCTTTCGGTTGACCTTCTGGGTGTAGTCACGCGGCGATGCCGCGAAGGTCTTGCCGCCGCCGACCCAGATCGGACTGCGAATGGTCCCGGCGCGAGCGCGGCCGGTGCCCTTCTGACGGAAGGGCTTGGCACCCCCGCCACGGACATCGGCACGACTCTTCTGCGCCTTGGTCCCGGCGCGACCGGCGTTCATGTACGCGGTGACGACCTGGTGAACCATGTCCTCGTTGAAATCACGGGCGAAGACGGCGTCACTCACCTCGACGCTGTTCTTGGAAGCGTTACCGCTGGCGGTTGTTAGCTGCAGTTCCATGGTCTCTCCCCCTTAACCCTGCGCCTTCACGGCGGGCCGAACGACCACGTCGCTGCCCTTGGAGCCGGGCACCGCGCCACGGATGAGCAGCAGGTTGCGATCGGCATCCACCCGGACGATCTCCAGGTTCTGCACCGTGGTGCGCTTGTTACCCATCTGGCCGGACATCTTCTTGCCCTTGAACACTCGGCCTGGGCTCTGGTTCTGTCCGATGGAACCCGGCACCCGGTGGGCCTTGGAGTTGCCATGGGTGTTGCGCTGGCCGGAGAAGTTGTGGCGCTTGATGGTACCGGCAAAGCCCTTGCCGATGCTGACACCGGCGACATCGACGGTCTGGCCGTCGTCGAACATGTCGACCTTGATCTCGCCACCGGGGGCCAGCTCGTCCCCTTCCCCTTCCGCCAGGCGGAATTCCCAGACGCCGCGCCCGGCTTCGACGCCGGCCTTGGCAAAGTGGCCCGCCATGGGGCGGGTCACGCGCGTGGCGCGCCGCTCGCCCACGGTCACCTGGACCGCGCGGTAGCCGTCGCTCTCTTCGTTCTTCATCTGCGTGATGCGGTTGGGGGAGACCTCAACCACGGTCACGGGCACGGATTCACCGTTGTCGGTGAACACGCGGGTCATGCCGACCTTGCGGCCCACTACACCGATAGTCATTTTCTCTACCTCTTGTCGTACCGATTTCGGTTGACCGGTACCTGATGTCTGACAGCTCAGGCCCCATGCGGGGCCTGAGAATAATGCCGCCTTGTTACCGGCCGTATGACCGGCGAACGGGGACTAGTTCAGCTTGATCTGGACATCCACGCCGGCGGCCAGGTCGAGCTTCATCAGGGCATCGACCGTCTTGTCCGTCGGGTCGACGATGTCCATCAGCCGTTTGTGCGTCCGGAGCTCGTACTGGTCACGCGCGTCCTTGTTGACGTGCGGCGACTTGAGCACCGTGAAGCTCTCCTTCTTGGTCGGGAGCGGGATGGGCCCCCGGACCTGCGCGCCGGTCCGCTTGGCGGTATCGACGATCTCGCTGGCCGACTGATCGATCAGTCGATGATCAAAGCCCTTCAGGCGGATACGGATTCGCTGATTCAGAGTCGCCATTGTCGCTTACTCGATGATCTTGGAGACGACGCCGGCGCCGACGGTCCGGCCGCCCTCGCGCACCG
>CAZGJO010000016.1:0-19584 GCA_964525685.1 uncultured Ectothiorhodospiraceae bacterium
CGCCGCCCCGTACCCCGCACCGGAGCCCGAACCGGAGCCCGACCCGGAGCCCGACCCTGAGCCCGACCCGGCACCCGAGCCGGAACCCGAACCGGAGCCCGAGCCGGAGCCCGAACCGGAACCCGAACCGGAGCCCGAGCCGGAGCCCGAGCCGGAGCCGGAGCCCGACGATGCACCTGACGTGGTCCTCTGTACCCAGCCCGCCCTCGTCGTTGTGCCGGGTGACACCCTCTGGGACCTGTCCCGTAAGACCTACGGCGACCCCTGGCTCTATCCCGAACTGGCCCGGGAGTCCAACATCCGCGATCCCGATCGGATCTACCCCGGGGACCGGATCCACCTGCTCCCCTGCCACCCGGTACTCGATCCGGACTGATTCCCCCACACCGCACCACTTCGCGTACGGCCCCGGATACGGTATCGTAGGCGGGATGAGCGCCGTTCTGACCTGTGCCGATCTCGGCCCGGACCCCTTGCGCACGCTGCTGGCGCGCTACGGCCTCACCCTGGCGGCAGTCGCGCCGGGGGAGCCCATACCCGGCACCTTCTGGGGTGAACCGGAGGCCGGGGTCATCGGCACCACCGTCCATGTCCGTCCCGACACCCCCGTGCACTCGGCCCTGCACGAGGGCTGCCACGTGATCTGCATGGACGGACAACGGCGGGCCGGACTGGACACCGACGCCGGCGGCACCTCCCTGGAGGAATGCGGCGTCTGCTACCTGCAGATCCGGCTGGCCGAGCACCTGCCGGGCGTGGGCGCCGACCGGCTGATGGCGGACATGGATGCCTGGGGGTACTCCTTCCGTCTGGGGACGACCCGCGCCTGGCACGACAGCGACGCCGAGGACGCGGTGGCATGGCTGCAGCGCCACCACCTCCTCGACACCGAACACCGACCCACATGGCAGCTGCGCAGCTGACCGGGAGCCGAACGACGACCATGACGACGAACCACGACAGCGACCGCTACGACATCAGTGTCTCCGTGCAGACCCAGTACATCCCGGAGCAGTCCGATCCGGACAACGAGCGCCACGTCTTCTCCTACACCATCACCATCGAGAACACCGGTGCCGTCCCGGCTCAGCTCCAGTCGCGCCACTGGTTCATCACCGACGCCGACGGCCAGGTCCAGGAGGTGGTCGGCGAAGGCGTGGTCGGCGAGAAGCCGCGCCTGGAGCCGGGCGAGACCTACCAGTACACCAGCGGAACGGTGCTGCGCACGGCGGTGGGCAGCATGCACGGCACCTACACCCTGGTCGCCGACGACGGCCACCCGTTCGACGCCGAGATCCCGGCCTTCGGGCTGGCCATCCCCCACACCCTGCACTGAGCCCGTCCATGGCCATCTACGCCATCGGTGATATCCAGGGCTGCACCGACCCGCTCCGCCGGCTGCTGGACAAGCTCGCCTTCGATCCGGCGACGGACCGGGTCTGGTTCGCAGGCGATCTGGTCAATCGCGGACCCGACTCCGTCGGCGCCCTGCGACTGGTACGGGAGCTCGGGGACGCGGCCACCACCGTGCTCGGCAACCACGACCTCCACCTGCTGGCGGTGGCCCACGACACCGAGCGCGAAGCACGCCCCAGCGACACCCTGGCCTCGGTGCTCGAGGCACCGGACCGCGAAGAACTCATCGACTGGCTGCGCCGCCGGCCGCTGGTCCACCACGATCCGGAGCTGGACTGGACCCTGGTCCATGCCGGCCTGCCGCCGCAGTGGGACGTGGCCACCGCCCGGGAGCGCGCCCGCGAGGTGGAGGCGATCCTCGCCGGGCCCGACCCGAGCGCCTTCCTCACGGAGATGTTCGGCGGCAAACCGAAGCGGTGGGACGATGAACTGGCGGGCTGGGATCGCCTGCGCTACATCGTCAACGCCTTCACCCGCATGCGCTACGTGCGCGAGGACGGCAGCCTGGCCCTGAAGCCCAACGGCGCCCCGGGGACCCAGCCGGACGACTGCCTGCCGTGGTACAGCCATCCCGAGCGCGCCAGCCGGGGGCAGCCCATCGTCTTCGGCCACTGGTCGACCCTCGGCCTGCACCGCGGGCCGGACACCATCTGTCTGGACAGCGGCTGCCTGTGGGGAGGCGAGATGACCGCCCTGCGCCTCGACGGCCCCCGCGGTCGTCACGCCGAGATCACCCGCCTCCCCTGCCCCGCCTTCCGGGAGCCGGGCTAGGCCCAGCGCTGCGGCGACGTACGGTAGTCGTAGACCTCGAAGGTCATGGCGTGGGGGTTCTCGTCGTCGGCGGGGTGTTCCTGCTGCGCCACCCGCTCCCAGTAACGCCAGTCCACGCGCGGGAACCGGGCGTCCCCCTCGATGTCGGCATGGATCCGGGTGACGATGAGGCGGCTGGCCATGGGCAGAAAGGCCGCGTAGAGCTGCGCGCCCCCCATGACCATGGCCCACTCCGCCTCGCTCTCCACGGCGGCCAGGGCCTGCGCCGGCGAGGCGACGACGGTCACCCCCTCGGGCCGGTAAGCGGGATCGCGGGAGACGACGATGTTGGTCCGCTTCGGCAGGGGGCGGTCGCCGAGGGAGTGGAAGGTCTTGCGGCCCATGATCACCGGCCGCCCCACAGTATGCTGGCGAAACCAGCGCATGTCCGCCGGCAGGTGCCACGGCATCGCGTTGTCCTGGCCGATGACGTTATCCTCCGCCATCGCCCAGATCAGGGCCACCGCCGTCATCGTTCGCCTCGCAGGTCCATGGTCGTCATCCTCTGGTATTGTCCCGGCGCCTCCGCAGCCTAGCGCTGACCCGGCGGCCGGATCTGCTCGGTCTGCAGGTTCACCTCCACCCGGCGATTCTGTGCTCGCCCCTCGGCAGTATCATTGCTGGCGACGGGGCGGGTCTCGCCGTACCCCACGGCGCGCATCTGGCTCGGATCGATGCCCTGGGCCTGAAAGTGGCGAACCACCTCGGAGGCGCGCGCAGCGGAGAGATCCCAGTTGGACTGGAACTGTTCGGTGCGGATGGGGATGTTGTCGGTATGCCCCTCCACCGAGATGTAGCGGCCGGTGGCCTGCAGGATCGGCGTCAGGATATCCAGCAGATCCTCGCCCCCCTCCAGCAGGCGCGCCCCACCGCTGGGGAACATCAACTGATCGTCGAGCTGCACGGTGATGCGGCCCTCGGTGAAGGCGACCTCGACCTGCTCCAGCAGCCCCGCCTCGCGCAGATCCTGCAGGAACTGCCGCGCCTGTTCGAGCTCCTCATCGGTGGGGGTGGTATCCTCCTCCTCCATCACCGGGGTCTCCGGCGCGTCCGGGGCCTCGGGGGTATAGTCACCGACGATGGCCCCCGGTTTGTCGCCGACGAACTCGCCCACCGGCGGCGGGGTCGGCATGGCATCCCGGTGCACCGCCCCCTCCATGGCCTCGGTGAAGTCCCGGAAGCCGGTCTCGTCGAACTCCGCCAGCGCCAGGAGCATCACGAACACCGTCAGCATCAGGGTGATAACGTCCAGATAGGTCTGCATCCAGGCGTTATCGTCGTCAGCGTTGTTCTTCCCCGAGGACAGATCGGGTCCGTTGCGCTTCTTGGCCCGGGCAACGCCCTCCTCCGGCGGCGGCGGGTACTGCCCCGGGCCGCCCTTCTTCTGCTCACCGCCCCCGTCGCCGACCATGTCGGCGAGAGAGCCGCCCCCGGGCCGATCCGCCATCAGCCATGCCCCTCCTGGCGCTCGGCCTTGCTGGCGGCCTGGGCGCGCGCGTTCTCCAGCGCCTGCTGGATGTTCTCCTGGCGCAGTTCATCCTCGTACTGAGCGACGAAGCTCTCCAGATAGGCCTTGACGAAGGCGGGGCTGCGCTTCTGGGCGATGAGCGAGATCCCCTCCATGACCAGGTGCATGACCATGACGCGGTGCTCGGTGCGGCGCTCGAACTTGATAGCGATGGGCTTGAACAGCAGGTTGGCCAGCAGGATCCCGTAGAAGGTGGTCAGCAGCGCCACCGCCATGCCCTGGCCGATGTAGGCAATGTCACCGTCGCCCATCCCCTCGAGCATGTTCACCAGACCGATGAGGGTCCCGAGCATGCCGAAGGCCGGTGCATACATGGCCAGGCTGCGGAACAGCGACGCCTCGGCGGTCTCCTTGGCGCGCAGCTGTTCGATGCGCCACTCCAGCAGCTCCTGGACATCCTGCGGCGGCGCCCGGTCCACCAGCAGCTGGATGCCGGTGCGCAGGAAGGGGTTCTTGATCCGCTCCATCTCCTCCTCGGTGGCGAGGATGTCGCCGCCGAACCAGAGCCGCGAGACCTCGACGATCTCCTCCATGTCGTCGCGGGTATAGGTCTTCTCGTTGCGCATGACGATGTAGACCACATGGAAGATCCGCACCACCTCCCGGAAGGGGTAGCTGATCAGCGCTGCCGCCAGGGTCCCGCCGATGACGATGGAGAGCCCCGGCAGGTTGATGAACGCGCCGATGTCCTCGGCCGTCAGGTAGATGGCCGAGCCCAGCAGCAGCAGGCCGCCGAGCATGCCGATCAGGGTGGTGAAATTCATGCGCCGTTCTCCGCCATTATCTCGGGGACCCCTTCCCCGGGCACCGCTGTTATGCCCGTAACGCTAGCACGTCCACGACGGCTGGACTACGGTTCCCGCCTCACACGGCCACCGGTGCCTTGATGGCGGGGTGGTGCTGGTAGTCCACCAGCTCGATGTCCTCGTAGCGGAAGGCGAAGAGATCATCCACCGCCGGATTCAGCCGCAGGCGTGGCTTCGGGTACGGGGTGCGCGCCAGCTGGGTCTCCGCCTGTTCGATGTGGTTCAGATAGAGGTGGGCGTCGCCCAGGGTATGGATGAAGGCGCCCGGCCGGTAACCGGTGACCTGCGCCACCATGTGCGTGAGCAGCGCATAGGAGGCGATGTTGAACGGCACCCCCAGGAACAGGTCGCCGGAGCGCTGGTAGAGCTGGCAGAAGAGCCGCCCTTCGGCGACATAGAACTGGAACAGCGTATGGCACGGCGGCAGCGCCATGTGGTCGACCTCGGCCGGGTTCCAGGCCGAGACGATCAGCCGCCGCGAATCGGGGTTGGTGCGGATCTGCTCGACCACATTGGCGATCTGGTCGATGGTGTCGCCGTCCGGGGTCGGCCACGAACGCCACTGCTTGCCGTAGACCGGCCCGAGATCGCCGTTGGCGTCGGCCCACTCGTCCCAGATGGTCACCCCGTGCTCGTGGAGATAGGCGATGTTGGTGTCGCCGGCCAGGAACCAGAGCAGCTCATGGAAGATGGAACGGGTATGCACCCGCTTGGTGGTCACCAGCGGAAACCCCTCGGCCAGGTCGAAGCGCATCTGCCGGCCGAAGACGCTGCGCGTTCCCGTGCCGGTGCGGTCGTGCTTCTCGGTGCCGTGTTCCAGCACCTCGCGCAGCAGGTCCAGATAGGGCTGCATGGATCTATCCCTCCTTGTTCTCCGGTGCAGTATTGCGGCGATAGGTCCAGACCAGGACGCCGATGCCCAGCGCGATCAGCGGCACGGACAGCACCTGCCCCATGGTCAGCCAGCCCCAGGCGAGGTAGCCCAGGTGCGCGTCGGGCAGGCGGAAGAACTCGACGAAGAAGCGGAAGACCCCGTAGAGCAGGACGAACAGCGCCGACACCGCCAGCGCCGGACGCGGGCGACTGGAGAACCACCAGATCACCGCGAACAGCACCACCCCCTCCAGGGCGAACTGGTAGAGCGGCGACGGGTGGCGCGGTTCCAGGTCCACGGCGGGGAAGACCATCGCCCACGGCACGTCGGTGGTGCGCCCCCAGAGTTCCTGGTTCATGAAGTTGCCCAGTCGTCCGGCACCGAGACCCAGCGGCGTCAGCGGGGCGACGAAGTCCATCACCTGGTGGAAACGGCGCTCGGTGCGCCGCGCATAGAGCCAGACGGCCACCACGGCGCCCGCCAGCCCGCCGTGGAACGCCATGCCCCCCTGCCACAGGTAGACGATCTCGTGGGGCGCGGCCAGGTAGGTGGCCGGGTCGTAGAAGATCACGTAGCCGAGGCGGCCACCGACGATGACCCCGATGGCGCCGTAGAAGATGAGATCGCCCATCTCCTCCGGGCGCCAGCCCGAGCCGGGGCGCGCGGCACGCACCCGCCCCAGCCACCAGGCGCCGAGGAAACCGATGAGGTACATCAGGCCGTACCAGTGCACCTGCACCGGGCCGAGGGCGATGGCGACGGGGTCGAACTGCGGATGGACCAGCATGGGCGTCTCCTTACTGTGTCGGCAACACGCGGGCGAACAGCGCTTTGAGGTAGGCCGTCTCCGGGATGGCCGGGTGGACCGGGTGGTCGGCCCCCTGATGGCCCTGGCCGGTGATGACCAGTTCGCGATCGATGTGGCGCGCCCGCCCGAGCATCAGTTCCTGCAGCCGCGCCGTCTCCAGATGGTGGGAGCAGGAGGCGGAGAGCAGCAGTCCGTCGCGACTCAGCAGCTGCATGGCCAGCTGGTTCACCCGCCGGTAGCCGTTCATGCCGCTCTCCATGTCCTTGCGCCGCTTGATGAAGGCCGGCGGGTCGAGGACCACCACATCGAAGCGCTCGCGCTCCTCGCGCAGCGCCTTCAGGGCATCCACCGCATCCCCCTCCAGGGCGGTGACCCGGTCGCCGACCCCGGCGGCATCGGCGTTGGCCTGCAGATGATCCAGGGCGGCGCCGGAGCGATCCACCGCGAAGACCTCCCGCGCCCCGCCAGCGGCGGCCGCCACGGCGAAGCCGCCGACGTAGCTGTAGACATCGAGCACGCGCAGTCCGGCGACCTGCGCGGCCAGCCGCGCCCGATTGTCACGGTGGTCGTAGAACCAGCCGGTCTTCTGGCCCTCCAGCAGCGGCGCGCGGAACGACAGACCGTTCTCCTCCACCGCCACCGTCTCCGGCGCCTCGCCGCCGCCGACCTGTTCGGTATACAGCGCCAGCACCTCCTGCTCGCGCACCTCGGCCTCGTTGCGAAAGACGATCCACGACGGCCGGATCACCTTGTCCAGCGCCTCCACCAGCGCCTCCCGCACCGCCTCCATGCCGGCGGTCCCGATCTGCACCACCACCCCGTCGCCGAAACGGTCCACCACCAGCCCCGGGAGGAAATCGCCCTCGCCGTGGACCAGCCGATAGCAGGGGCGGTCATACAGCCGCTCACGCAGCGAGAGCGCCACCTTCAGCCGATGGATCAGCAGCGACCGGTCGAGACCATGTTTCGGATCTCGGCTCACCAGCCGCGCACAGATGAGCGAGTGGGGATTCACATAGCCGCTCCCCAGCGGCTTGCCGTTGTGCGCCTCCACGATCACCGGCTGACCGGGGACGAACCCCTGAAGCGGCGTCGCGGCGGTATCCACCTGGTTGCTGAAGACCCACAGATGGCCACCGCGCAGACGGCGCTCCTCCTTCTTCTTCAGACGCAGCGGGGCGGTGGAACTCTCCATCACACTCTCCTGAAAGGGGACTGTCCCCCTTTTCTAAAGGGGACAGTCCCCTTTTTGCCTGGAGGGGCCGTCAGGGGGCGGGGTTGCGACCGGGGGAACGCCGGGAATACGTCCCTGTAGGCTCGACGGCCGCATCCCTGCGGCCGACGTCCCCCTGTCGCAACCCCGCCCCCTGACGGCTCACCTCCGAGATGCCCTTGTTCTCCCTCGTCCGACGCTCGGTCGCTCCTCCGTGACAGCGGCGGCCATCCTCGAGATGTCTCCGGAACGAGGCGTGGTGGGGGTGGGTCCCGCTTGGCCGGCACCTTTCGTGGCGCACCGAGCAGCGCAGCCCGAAAGGGGCGAAGAGCGAGCGCTGTCCGAGCGAAGCGAGTTCGCGAGCGACCCCTTTCGGGCGAGCAGCACAGGGCACCCCGCAGGGGTGCGCCACGCGTGCCGGCCAAGCGGGACCCACCCCCACCACGCCGGTACCCGGGGCCACAGGGTTCCGGATCCTAGCATGTCATGACCAACAAGAGACGATCATGGATGCAACCACCCCCGACCATGGTAGGATCCGGACAGCGATTGAACACACACCCGATTCAAGGAGCACACACCATGGCCAAGAAGCTGATGGATTACGTTCAGGAAGCCCGCAACCAGATCCAGGAGGTCAACGCCGACGACGTGGATCGGCTGCGCCAGGAGAAGCCGGACCTGCTGATCCTCGACGTGCGCGAGCCCTACGAGTACGAGGCCGGCCACCTGCGCGACGCGCTGCCGGTTCCGCGCGGCATCCTCGAGGCGGCGGCGGATCCGGACTACCGCAAGCCGAACCCGACCCTCTCCACGGCCTACGACCGGCCGGTGCTGGTCTACTGCGCCACCGGCGGCCGCAGCGCCATGGCAGCGAAGACCCTCAACGAGATGGGCTTCAAGGAGACCTACAACCTGGCGGGCGGCTTCGAGAACTGGACCGCCGACGACCGCGAAGTGGTCACGGACTGAACGACGCCATGACCCGTCGCCCGGTCGCCCGACAGGTCCCGGCCACGGGGTTGCAGGAGGGGGCCGGGGTGCAGGTCTTTCGCACCCTGGGCACCCCCGCCTGCCGGAACCTGGACCCGTTCCTGATGCTGGATCGCTTCGAGAGCCGCGATCCGGATGACTATGTAGCGGGCTTTCCGGACCACCCCCATCGCGGCTTCTGCACCTTCACCTACATGCTCGACGGGCGCATGCGCCACCGCGACAGCATGGGCAACGAGGGGGTCCTGGGGCCGGGGGGCGCGCAGTGGATGAAGGCCGGCAGCGGCGTCATCCATTCGGAGATGCCGGAGCAGGAGGCGGGGCTGATGCGCGGCTTCCAGCTCTGGATCAACCTGCCGGCGGCGGAGAAGATGGCCGCCCCGGACTACCGGGATGTGGCGCCGACGTCCGTACCCGAGGTGGAACTGGCGGGCGGTCGGGTGCGCGTCCTGATCGGTCCGTTCACCGGGCCCGACGGCGGCGAGGTGCGCGGACCGATCCACGATCCGCACACCGAAACGCACTACCTGGACGTGGCCCTGGAACCGAACGGCCATTTCGAACAGCCGCTTCCGACCGGTCACAACGCCCTGCTCTTCCTCTTCGAGGGCGAGGGCCGGGTCGGCGACACGCCCGTGGATGGCGACGGTCTGGTGGTCCTGGGCGACGGCGACGCCGTGGCGGTAACCGCCGGCGACCAAGGGGCGCGCTTCATCCTCGTGGCCGGCCGTCCGCTGGGCGAGCCCGTGGTCCAGTACGGCCCGTTCGTCATGGACAGCGAGGCGGGGATCCGCGAGGCCTTCGACGACTATCGCCAGGGGCGGCTGGTCCGCGAGCGGGCCGCCCTGCACACGGACTGATTCCGGGGCGGGACTTCCCCGTCGGACAACCCGAGGCACAGGTAACCACTTTGGCCGACGATCAATCCCTTCCGGGCGACAGTCACTGGCTGGACGAGGAACTGGAGATGCTCCACCAGGCGGGGTGCCGCAACCCCGAGGAGCAGCTGCGCGCCACCAATCGTTACCTGCGCCGGAACCTGGCCCGCTTCTTCGATGTGGTCGAAGCCGTGGGGGAATTCATCTGGGAGGCCGACGACGGCCTCGTCCTGACCTTCGCCACCCCCGCCCTGGGCGAACTCCTCGGCCTGAGCCAGGACGAACTCATCGGGCGCGCCCTGCCCGAGCTCATGGTCCCCGGCTCCGACGCGCCCCTGCGCGAGCTGGTGGCCGCGATCCGTGAAGGCGAGGCACTCCCGCGCCGCCGAATCGAGTGCGTCCTGCTCACCCGCGAGCATGACGAGCGGATCGTCGCCCTAAGCCTTACCCCCATCCGCGATGCCGACGGCGCCATCGAGGGCTACCGCGGAGCGGGGCGCGACATCACCCACGAGAGGCGTGAACACGAGGAGCTGGAGGCCCATCGCCAGGAACTGGCCTCCATGGTCGAAGAGCGCACCCGCGAGCTGCGTCGCGCGGAGCGCCACAACCGCCTGCTCCTCGACAGCATCGCCGAAGGGATCTACGGCATCGACGAGGCCGGCCGCTTCACCTTCGTCAACCCGGTGGGCGCGGAGCTGCTGGGCTATGCGGTGGACGATCTGCTGGGACAAGCCAGCCACCCGCTGATCCACCATACCCACGCCGACGGCTCCCACCACCCGGAATCGGAGTGCCCCATCGTCCGCGCCATCCACGACGGCCAGGCGCGCCAGGTCTCCGACGATGTCTTCTGGAAGGCCGACGGCACACCGCTGCCGGTGGCCTACTACTGCGCGCCCATTCGTGACGAGGGAACCATCACCGGCGCGGTGGTCACCTTCCAGGACATCACCGAGCGCAAGGAGGCGGTGCAGGAGCAGGGTCGACTGCTGGAGGTGCTGGCCACCCAGGCCTACTACGACGAGCTCACCGGCCTGCCCAACCGCCGCTTCCTGCTGGAGCGCATGGATCAGGTCTTCGAGCGGGCCAAGGCGGACCACGGCTTCGTCGGCGTCCTGCTCCTGGACCTCGATCGCTTCCAGGAGATCAACGACAGCCTCGGCCACGCCGCCGGCGACTGGCTGCTGCAGCGGGTGGCCGGACGCTTCCACACCCGCCTGCCGGACCAGGCGACCATGGCCCGCCTCGGCGGCGACGAATTCGCCATCCTGCTGGAGGATCTCAACGATCAGGCGCGCGCCACCGAGATCGCCCAGGCCCTCATCGACGGCCTCAACGCCCCCCTCTCCCTGGGCGATCGCACCGTGCGCACCAGCCTCTCCGTCGGCATCAGCTTCTTTCCCACCGACGGCCACGACGGCGAAACCCTGCTGCGCAACGCCGACACCGCCCTGCACCGGGCCAAGCGCAATGGTCGCAACCAGTATCAGGTCTACACCGCCGCCTTCACCCAGGCGGCCCACGAGCACCTGAAGATGGAGTCGGCCCTGCGCCACGCCCTCGAGGAGGACCACATCGAGCTGAACTACCAGCCCCTGCTGGATCTGGGCAGTGGTCGCATCGTCGGTGCCGAGGCGCTGGCCCGCTGGACCAGCGACGACCTGGGCGGCAAGGTGCCACCGGCGCGTTTCATCCCCATGGCGGAAGAGACCGGGCTGATCATCCCGCTGGGCGAGTGGGTCCTGCGTCAGGCCATCCGGCGTGCCAAGGCGTGGCGCGAGGAGGGGCTGATGCTGGAACGGATCAGCGTCAACCTCTCCCCGCTACAGCTGGAGAAGCCGGGGCTGGCCCGGACCATCGACGACCTGCTGCGCGAACACGCACTGCCGGGCTCGGCACTGGAGCTGGAGGTCACCGAGAACGCCTTCCTGCGCGACACCCTGCGCGCCAGCAAGGTCCTGGCGGAACTGCGCGAACTCGGCATCGGCCTGGCGGTGGACGACTTCGGCACCGGCTACTCCTCGCTCTCCTACCTCAAGGGGCTGCCGGTGGATCGGCTGAAGATCGACCAGTCGTTCGTCCGCGACCTGCCCCACGACACCAACGACGTGGCCATCACGCGGGCGGTGATCGCGCTGGCCGACAGCCTCGGCCTGACCACCCTGGCCGAGGGCATCGAGACCGCCGAGCAGGAGACCTTCCTGCGCCGCAACGAGGTCAGCGAGGGGCAGGGCTTCCTCTACAGCCACCCGCTGACCGCCGAGGCGTTCACCCGCCTGCTGACCGATCCCGACCAGCTGGACCACCGCCCGCGCGGCGACTGAGCCGGCCCCTCAGACCGCGCCGCCGACCCCGCTCATCATCAGCTCCAGGCGGAAGGCGGTCACCAGCATCTTCCAGATCTCGAAGTTCTTGCGCATGTTGTCGACGGTAACCCCGTGCTCGAGATTGACGTCCATCTCCAGCACCGGGTCGAGATCGCTGTCCAGCGAGGCCCGACCAAAGCGCTTGCCCTGGTTCCAGTTCATGACAAGGTCGGTGTGATCTCCCTCCACCGCCCAGGCGGTAGCGAACATCACGCTGGAGCAGCCGCCGTCGCCATCACAGCCATGGAACAGGATCCGGTAGCGGGTCTCCACGACGCGCCCGATGATGGAGGGATCGCCGTGGGAGTCGGTGCTCAACTCCGCCTCGCCGAGGGCCCGCGCCATCTTCAGCAACACCTCGGGATCGCTCCCGTCCACCAGTGTCGGCTCGCTGACGGCGCCATCGTCCGCCGGACCGTGGGCACAGCCCGCCAGAACAACCAGCACCAGCACCAGCCAACCGAATCGTGCCAAGTCTCTCACCTGTTTCACTCCCCTCGTCATGGCGCGCCCCGTGCGTCACCCTGGATTCAACTATGCCACAGGCCGCGGCCGAGGGTGCGTTCACAACTGTGAATTCTACACCTCAGGCCGGGAGATCCGGCTGGTTGTGCTGGAGCAGCGAGCGCCAGTACTTGTTGGCGTCGGCAAGGATGTAGATGGTCGCGCCGGTCAGTCGGCGCAGCTCCCGGGTCTGCTCCCAGGCCCGCCGGGCCCGGCTCGCCCCCTCCCGTTCCAGATAGACCTGGTGCAGCCGGAAGGCCTCGCTGAGGGTGGTCAGCTCCCGCCAGACCGACGCGGCCATGGAGGAGACGCGCACCACCTCGGTCTGGCTGAGGATCCCGTGGATGGCCGCGCCCCAAGCCGGCAGGAAGGCGGTGAAGAAGAGCAACCACGGCCAGTCCGCGAACAGATGGACCGTCACCGCCACGAAGGTCAGACTGAAGAGCCCGAAGGCCAGCCGATGGAGATGGGCGTGCTGGGCGTGGAGCCAGCGATGGCTCTGGCGGAAATAGCGCCGGTGCTCGGCCAGCACCTCGCTGATGTAGTCCAGGATCGGCTGGTTGTGCTCGGTGAGCGTGTAGAAGGGGCTGCCACCGGCGTCGCGCGGCAGCCCCTCGGCCACCAGGATGCGCTGCAGGATCCAGAGCTCGGCGCTCTTCAGGCGTAGCCGTCCCCGATGCGGGCCATCGGGTTCCGGCTCCCAGGCCGGTTCGACGATGGCCTCGGGCAGGACCAGCAGGGGGTAGCCGAAACGGAGGTAGCGCAGCTGTTCGGCCATGAAGCGGAAACGCATCCAGTGGCCGTGGTGATCGTCGTGCCGGGCCCGCAGCACGCGGACCACGATGAAATAGAGCAGGACGAATTCCAGCAGGACCCAGAAGTAGGGGATCCCCTTCTCCGGCGCCGGCCACAGGTGCAGAGCCCCCGCCACGGCGCAGAAGACCGCCAGCGCCGCAGCATAGTAGATCATCCAGGTGTCGTCCTGGTAACGCGTGCTGTAGATCTGCGCCTGGGCGTCGGACCAGTTGAAGGTCGCTTCGAGGTTCGGCTCCTGAATGGGGTGTTCCGTGCGCAGCGGTTCGCTGGGGGCGACGCCGTTGTAGCGGTTCGGGGCCTCCCCCTGGCGGAGGGCGCGCAGGGCACCCCGAAAATCGAACCGCGCCAGCCGCGAGGAGAAACCATGGAGCCGATTGAACACGCGCCCCTTGAACCCGCCCCGACGCTCTTCGGTACCGAGGATGTGAACGACCTGCCGCCCCTGATCGCGGCTCGGGGGCCTGAGCAATCCTCCCAGCCAGAGCCGCAGGGCGGTGCCCCACATCACCAGACCCGGGGGGCGGGAGCGTGGTGGCCCGAGCCCGAGACGCCCCCCGAGCCACCGTGACCACCCCCCGATCAGACGCCGGGGCGACAGTTCGCCGCGCAGACGGGTGTGCAGCTCCCGCACCGCCGATTCGTCATGCCGACCGGGCAGGGAAGGGATAAGGACCGCCTCGAGCCACCGGTCCAGCAGCGCCTCCAGATCCGCCTCCCCGCCTGTCTCCGCCACGGGGACCAGGGCCTCGTGGATCAGCGCCGGCGTCGTGCCCAGGACCTTCACCTCCGCCAACCAGGCATCGGAAAGCCGAGCGGGATCGGCAACATACCAGCGCGGTCGGTCCTCCTCCGCCACCAGCTCCAGGACCACCACCGGCTGACGCCGCGCCAGAGCGGTGCTGATCAGGTGCGCCGTCCCGCTCTCCACGTTACCGGGCTCACGCCCGTCCCAGACGGCCACCAGCACATCGGAGAAGGCCAGGACCAGCTCGTCGCGTGCGGCGTACTGCGCCTCGTCCAGCTCCCCGTCGGCACCGTCCCCCGACATGCCGAGGCAGACGCCCCGCTCGACCCGCTCCGGTCGGGGCGTCCCGGGATCGCACGGCAGGAGCTGGTGGACCCGGTAACCGGCCGGTGCATCGGCCACCATCCGCTCCACACCCGATGCCTGGCCGGTGAGCAGACGAAACTCCGGCGCCCGATCGGCATAGATGGCCTCGCCCCAGGCAAAGGCGGCCCGGGCCCGCTGACGCAGATGCGCCAGAACCGCGGCCAGATCGTCCCGCAGCGCCCCCGCACGGCGTTCGGGGTCGCCGTGGGCATACCAGTTCTGTTCCAGGCGCGCCTCTCGGTGCCCGGCCACCGCCACGGTGAACACCGGCTCCAGCCAACCGCCACCGCCCTTGGTTTCCGTCGTGCTCATCCCTCGGGTACCGGCCATTCCAGTGTCACGCGCGTACCGCCCTGTTCCGAGGCCTCCAGGGCGATCCACCCACCGACACTTTCGACGATGCGACGCGCCAGCGGCAGCCCGATACCGGTCCCCTCGCCATCGTGGCGCAGGCGCTCGAACAGACGCAGGGCCCGCTCGCGCATGGCCGGTTCGATACCCGGCCCGTTGTCTTCCACCCACAGGCGGAACCGTTCGTCCGTGCGCTCCCCGCCGATGCGGACCACCGGCGCGGTCCCGATGGCCGCATGCTCCTCGGCGTTGTCCAGCAGGACACCCACCATCTGTCGCAGGCGACCGGGGTCCAGGTAGACCATCGGCAGTTCGCCCACCTCGAGGCGCCCCCCGCGCTGTTCCAGCCGCCGCTGATGTTCGCTGAGCATGTCCGCCAGCACCTGCCGCGTATCGAGCCACTCCGGCGCCTGCCCGGGATCACCGGCCGCCAGATAGCGCTGGATGTCGTTCACCAGGTCCCGCTGTCGCCGGGCACTCCGCTCGATGGCCTCCAGATCGAACGCCACGGCCTCGCTGCGGCCCGCCTCCGGGATATCACCGCGCAGCTTCCCGGCATAACTCACCAGCCGCCGCGCCGGCTCCACCAGGTGGTGGGCGGCGATCTCGGCGAAGCGTCGCAGCTCGTCGTGGGCGCGGGCCAGTTGCCGCGTGTGCCGCTGTGCCGCCTCCTCGGCTTCGTGGCGCTTGCGCACCACGTACATCAGGTAGGTAATGATCCCGAGCAGCAGCGCAATGACCACCACCAACCCCTGGACGATACCGCGATGGATGCGCTCGACCCGGGCTACCTGCTCGTCCACCTGCTGCTCCAGCTGCGTCTGGTAGTGAAGCAGATCCCCCTCGTCGGTGGCCGCCGGCGTGGCATCGCGGATCATCGACAGCAACAGGATGCGATCGTTGACCCGGTAGGGGTGGGAGACCACCTCCACCTTGCGGATATCGTCGTTGGCCAGGCGGTGCCGGAAGATGAAGTAGTTGCGCTCCGCCTCCTCGGCGCGCGCGCGCTCTTCCGCCACCTGCGCCGGGGTGAAGGTGTTGATCGCATCGATGGAGAGGTTCTCCAGGGTTCCGGGCGGATAGCCGTAGAAGTCCTCCGCCGCCGGGTTGGCACGCTCGATGGCGCCGGTTTCCGGGTCGATGAGCAGCATCACCACCCCGTGCTCCTCGAAGACCGAGTCCATCTCCAGCGGGGCGACCGTCGCGCCCCCCGCCAACGCCTCCTCCACGAGATCCCCGCCCGGGTCGGCTCGCAGCGCGCCCGAGGCGATCAACAGTGCGCCGAGCAGGACCCCGATCCAGCGGCGGCGGAGGCGCTCCGGTGGCGGAGCAAGCAAGTACAAGTACAATGGCATTGGGGGAGTATGGTACAGAACCCCCGTTCACGACCACTGAATGCGGCGGATTTAACAGATATTTCGGAGAAGGAGAGGGATTGTGCTCAAGACCGTCCGCACCGAGGAGCTGGAACCCGGGATGTTCGTCCACGACCTCAACTGCTCGTGGCTGAAGCACCCCTTTGTCCGCAGCCAATTCCTGATCCGCCGCCCCCAGGACATCGACCGCATCCGTGAGCTCGACATCGAGCAGGTCACCATCGATACCGACCGGGCGGAAGCGATCCCCGATGAAGACGAGCGCATCGAGGCGCAGCGCCAGGAGACGGCCCGCCTGCAGGCGGAGCTGGACGCCTTCCAGACCCGCCGGGGCCCGGGCGAGCGGCAGCGTCGCACCGCACTGGAACAGGAGATGCGCGCCGCGCACCGGATCCAGGACGAGGCCAACGACGTCGTCGAGACGGTGATGCACGACGCCCGCATGGGCCGCCAGATCGAGCTCAGTCAGCTGGAGCCGGTGACCAACCGCCTCATCGACTCGGTGATCCGCAACCAGAACGCCCTGCTGAGCCTCAACCGGATCCGCAGCGTCGACCGCTACACCTTCGAGCACTCCATCGCCGTCGGCGTCCTGCTGGTGGCCTACGCCCACGCCCGCAGCATGGAGCCGGAGATCATCCGTGAGCTCGGCATGGGCGGCCTGCTCCACGACATCGGCAAGACGCGGGTCCCGGAAGAGATCCTGACCAAGCCGGGCCGGCTCACCGACGAGGAATTCGCCGTCATCAAGGGGCACGTCAACCACGGGCTGGACATCGTCCGGGAACTGCCGGACATCCCGCAAGCGACCCTGGACGTGGTCGCACAGCACCACGAGCGCCACGACGGCACCGGGTATCCCAACGGCCTGAAGGGGGACGAGATCAGCCTCTACGGCCAGATGGCCGCAGTGGTGGACGTCTACGACGCCATCACCGCCGACCGCTGCTACCATCGGGGCGAGCACCCGACCCTGGTGCTGCGCAAGCTGCTGGAGTGGAGCCGGACCCACTTCCGCGAGGAGGTGGTCCACCACTTCATCCAGTGCGTCGGGATCTACCCGGCGGGGACGCTGGTGCGCATGGAGAGCGGGCGGCTGGCCATCGTCCTCGACCCCGGCGAGAAGATCCTCTACCCGAAGGTGAAGGTGTTCTACAACACCAACACCGACACCCTGATCACGCCGGTGGTCATCGACCTCGCCCGCCCCGGCTTCCACGACGACCACATCGCCGGTTACGAGGACCCCAACAAGTGGGACTTCGCCATCCACCGGCTGCTGGAGTAGCCCTCAGGGGTCGACGCGCTCCAGCAGCCAGTCGTTGTGGTCGCGCAGGGTGTCGTAGAGCGCGCGGCTGCGCTCGGCCAGCGCCTCGTCATCGTCCCAGCTGCCGGGCCGGTCGAAGGCCTCGCCGCTGCGATAGCCATTGCCCACCGCCGTGGCGAACCAGCCGATGTTCTCCACCTGACGTGCCGCGTCGCTGATCTCGCCGGTGTTGAAGTCGAGCCGGCGAACCATCAGCCCGTCCTGGAGCTGGTGTTCCAGGGCGCCCTCGAACAGGGTGTCGTTGAGCTCGCCCACGGCCTCGGCAAACGCCGGACGATCCGCCAGGAAGTCGCTCATGCCGTCGCGCTCGCGCAGCGGCCCGAAGCCACCGGTGAGGTGGTTGACGAAGCGCCACTGGGCGGCGGTATCGACCCGATCGCTGGCCGGTTCGACGCCGTCGGCGGTGAAGGCCACCGACGCCGCCATCCCCCAGGGCTGCACCACCGCCTCGGCCTCGGCCACCGCCAGGACCATGTCGACCATGCGGTCGAAGAGGCGCGCCGCCTGCTCGGCATCCGCCGAATCACCGAAGATGTAGAGGATCTCGTAGAGGCCCTTGTGCCCCCGGATCAGGCTGCCGAGATCGTCGAGGGCATAGTGGGTGCCGCCGCCGAAGTCGTAGGCGGTGTTCTGGTCATCCCAGCTGTTGTCCAGGGTGTCGGCCAGTGCCCGCGCCACGTCCAGCAACTCGTCACGTTCGATACCGTGACTCTCGGCCATGCGCTCCTCGCTGATCTCGCCCATGTCGTCGGCGCCGCCGGGGATGTGCCAGCGCACCCAGGAGTAGCTCAGGCTGTGGAGGACATCGAGCCCCTGCGCCATGCTCGCGGCATCCATGCGCCCGTCCACATGGCAGAAGACGCCGTCCCGGTAATGGTTCTCCAGGACGTGGAGCGGGATCGCGGCCAGATAGGGGGCGGCCTGCCAGGTGATGGCATCGTACAGACCGTGGTCCTCGAACCGTCCGGCGCTGTGGTGCATGTGGTAGCTGAACGCCGCCTGCGCCAGCTCGTCCAGCCGGCTGTTGCGCCCGGCCGCCCAGCCGTCGTCGGTGGCGAAGCGGGTGCCGGCGAAACCGTCCGACGTCATGAAGTTCCCGGCCTCGTCCTGCACCGCCAGCCACGCCTCGCCCTGGCGACCCATGGGCTCGTCGGCCAGCTCGGGCCGGTAGGCCTCGTGGCCCATCTCGCTGTCGCGCATCACCCGGCCGACACTGGCCAGCGCATGCTGGACCGCGGAATAGTCGCGGTGGTGGAGATCGCCGTCTTCCAGCAGCGGTGTCCCGTCGGCGTCGTAACGGGCCGGAACCAGCGGCGTGACAGCAGGCTCATCCGGCGCGGCGCTGTACTGTTCACCAACCGGTTCCGGGGCGGAACAGGCGGACAACGCCAGCAGTCCGGAAGCGGCCACGGCGCCCCACAGGGCACCTCGGCCATAATGGACAGAGTCGAAATATTCTCTGAATGAACTGTTTTTCATTGCTTCTCTCTTCATGAGGGGGACGCTTTCACTGTAACAGGGCGGTCGATTGGCGACAAAAGCAGGGGCAAGGAGGGAAAGGCGTCAGCCCTTTTTTACAGATTTCTCACCGGGCATTCCCATACTCCATATGCACATTACACTGTCACCCATGTTCGCACCTGACGGCGTCGTGACAAGCTGGGCTTCACCCTCTTCCAGGGCTTCTTCTACTCCCGGCCGGAGGTCATGGCCGAGACGAGCCGCAAACGCAGCAACAACAAGTCGGCCCAGATCCGGCTGCTGACGGCCCTGCAGCAGCCGGACCCGGATTTCGGGGAGGTCGAGAGGCTGCTCGCCCTGGATCCCAATCTCTGCGTCCAGCTCCTGCGGGTCAGCAATTCCGCCGCCTTCCGCCGCAACAGCGAGATCACCAGCCTGAACCAGGCGATCAACCTGCTGGGCATCGAGCGTCTGCGCAGCATGGTGGTGACCCTGCTGCTGGCCAACAACGGGCCGGCCAGCCGGATGCTCCTGCCCCAGGCGCTGACGCGGGCCGCCATGTGCCGTGAGCTGGGGGAGATCGCGGACAATGTCGACCCCCACTCCGCCTTTACCGTTGGCCTCTTCTCGCTGCTGGACCGCTTCCTCGGGATGCCGCTTGAACCCCTGCTGGAATCGGTACCACTGGAAACGGCGGTCAAGACCGCGGTCCTGGAGCAGCAGGGCCATCTGGGCAAGATCCTGAAGCTGGCCAAGGCTCACGAGCAGGGGAAGGTCCAGTCCATCCCCAAGCCCATGGTGGAAAAGCTCAATCGGTGCTTCCTGCAGGGACGGCGCTGGGCCACGTCGATGATGCGCGAGGCCGCCGCCTGACGAGCAAAAAGGGGACAGTCCCTGCGGGGACTATTGGCGATAAAAGCAGGGGCGAGGAGGACAAGGCGTC
>CAZGJO010000017.1:0-19511 GCA_964525685.1 uncultured Ectothiorhodospiraceae bacterium
GACTCCTTCGCCTTGGCCTCGGAGGCGGAACCCGGACGCAGGCCGACCACGACCTCGACCCCGGAATCCTTGAGGTTGTTGGCGTGGGCGTGGCCCTGGGAGCCGTAGCCCAGGATGGCCACCTTGCGCTGGGTGATGTTCGACAGGTCGGCGTCTTTGTCGTAGTAGATGTTCACGGTTCTCTTCCCTCGGTTCGTGTCTGTTGAAATCGTCTGGTGATCGGGCTGTGGCGATTCAGATATTCAGGGCGCGCTCGCCCCGGGCGATGCCCATGACGCCCGAACGCACCGTCTCGACGATGGCGGTCGCCGGCAGCGCCTCGATGAAGGCGTCCAGCTTGCCCCCGTCGCCGGTGAGTTCGATGGTATAGGTGTGCTCGGTGACATCAATGATCCGGCCCCGGAAGATATCCGCCAGCCGCTTCAGCTCGTCCCGCGCCTCCGGGTCGGCCGCGCGCACCTTCATCAGCATCATCTCGCGCTCGATGTGCGCCCCCTCGGTCAGGTCCATGAGCTTGACCACGTCCACCAGCTTGTTGAGCTGCTTGGTGATCTGCTCGATGACCTCCTCGGACCCCCGGGTCACCAGGGTCATGCGCGACAGGCTGCCGTCCTCCGTGGGGGCGACGGTGAGCGACTCGATGTTGTAGCCACGGGCGGAGAACAGGCCGGCGACCCGCGACAGCGCCCCGGCCTCGTTTTCCATCAGGATGGAGATGATGTGCCGCATGTCAGGCCAGCTCCCGTTCCGGTGACAGGTGCATCTCGTGGTGGCCGGCGCCGGCGGCGATCATCGGGTAGACGTTCTCCGACTGGTCGGTGATGAAGTCGAGGAACACCAGCCGGTCCTTCCGGGCGAAGGCCTCCCGCAGGGCGCCCCCGACATCGCCGGGCTTCTCCACCCGCACGCCGACGTGGCCGTAGGCCTCGGCCAGGCTCACGAAATCGGGCAGGGCGTCCATGTAGGAGTGGCTGTAGCGGCTCTCGTAGAAGAACTCCTGCCACTGCCGCACCATGCCCATGTAGCGGTTGTTCAGATTGATGATCTTCAGCGGCAGCATGAACTGCTTGCAGCTGGACAGCTCCTGGATGCACATCTGGATGCTGGCCTCGCCGGTGATGCAGGCCACCGGGGCGTCGGGGTGGGCCAGCTGGGCGCCCATGGCCGACGGCAGGCCGAAGCCCATGGTCCCGAGCCCGCCGGAATTGATCCAGCGCCGCGGCTTCTCGAAGCCGTAGAACTGCGCCGCCCACATCTGGTGCTGACCGACGTCGGAGGTGACGAAGGCCTCGCCGCCGGTGACCTCGTGCAGCTTCTCGATGACGTACTGCGGCTTGATCAGCGGGCTCTCCCGGTCGTACGCCAGGCAGTCGCGCCCCTGCCACTCGCGGATCCGCTCCCACCAGGCCGCCAGCGCCTCGCCGTCGGGGCGACGCTCGCCGGATTGCAGCAGCTGGTTCATCTCCTGGAGGACGCCCCCCACTTCCCCGACGATGGGGACGTCCACCCGCACGTTCTTGGAGATGCTCGACGGATCGATGTCGATGTGGATGATCCGGGCATGCGGACAGAAGTGCTGGATGTCGCCGGTCACCCGATCATCGAAGCGGGCGCCCACGGCAACGAGCACATCGCACTCGTGCATCGCCATGTTCGCCTCGTAGGTGCCGTGCATCCCCAGCATGCCGAGATTCTGCGGGTCGGACGCCGGGAAGGCGCCGAGCCCCATCAGGGTCTGGGTGATGGGGTAGCCGAGGGTCCGGGTCAGCTCGGTCAGGCTCTCGGCGGCATCGCCGAGGACCACGCCGCCGCCGCTGTAGATCATCGGCCGGCGGGCACTGAGCAGCAGATCCACGGCGCGCTTGATCTGGCCCGGATGGCCGCGCTCCACCGGGGAGTAGGAGCGCAGGCTCACCGACTCCGGCCAGGTGTAGGGCACCTTGATGTTCGGATCGGTGACATCCTTGGGCACGTCCACCACCACCGGGCCCGGACGGCCGGTGGTGGCGATGTGGAAGGCCTTCTTCAGGGTCACCGCCAGCTCGCGAACGTCCTTCACCAGGAAGTTGTGCTTCACGCAGGGGCGGGTGATTCCCACCGCGTCCACCTCCTGGAAGGCGTCGGAGCCGATGGCGGCGGAATTCACCTGGCCGGTGATGACCACCATGGGGATGGAGTCCATGTGGGCCGTGGCGATGCCGGTGACGGTATTGGTGACCCCGGGGCCGGAGGTGACCAGCAGGACCCCCGGCTTGCCGGTGGCTCGCGCGTAACCGTCGGCGGCATGGGCGGCCGCCTGTTCATGGCGAACCAGCACGTGCCGGATCCCGTCCTGGCCGTGCAGGGCGTCGTAGGTGTGCAGGACCTAACCGCCGGGGTAGCCGATGATGAACTCGACCCCCTCGTCCTGCAGGAACTGGACGATGATTTCGCCGCCGCTGAGCTCCACTGCTCTCTCCCCAGGTCGCGACCGCCGCCCCGGGGGCGCGGTCGGTGATGTGAAACCGTCAAACGTACTGTCAACCGCCGGCCGGGTCAACTCCGACCCTCTTCTCCCGGCCGCCGCGCGAAGCGTTGCAGATGGTCCCGCGCCCGCGCGACCAGGGCCCCTTCGAGGCCGTTGCGTTCCGCGATAAGCAGCCCCAGGGACTGACCCGGCTCCCCCGGTACCAGCTGGTAGGTGGGCGCCAGGGCCTCATGGTCGAAGCGCATGGAGGCGTTGTGGACATGGGCGGTGGCCTCGGCGTAGTCCTTCAGCGGCGACAGGTGGGTGTTCACGATCCCGAGCACCCGCCGCCCGACCAGATCGTCCAGAACCGCCATGGCCAGCGCCGCGCCCTCCTCCGGGTCGGTGCCGGTGCCCAGCTCGTCCATGAGCACCAGGGTGCGCTCGTCGGCCTCGCCGAGGATGCGCTTGAGCTTCTCCACATGGCCGGCGAAGGTCGACAGGTGGTGGTAGAGATCCTGGGGATCGCCCACGTCCACCAGCAGCCGCGAGAAGTTGCCCACGGTGCATGGGCCGGAAGTCGGGATGTGCAGGCCGCAGTGGGCCATGGTGGTCAGCAGGCCGAGGGTCTTGAGCACCACCGTCTTGCCGCCGGTATTCGGGCCGGTGATCACCAGCAGGCGCTGGTCGCCATCCAGGCTCAGATCCAGCGGGACCGGCTCCGGCGCGTTCCCCTCGGCATGCTGCAGCAGCAGCAGCGGGTGGTAGGCGCCGCGCAGATCGACACGCGGCTCCGCGGCCAGTTCCGGCGCGCGGGCATCCAGATGGACGGACAGCTGAGCGCCGGCGCCGGCCAGGTCGATCCAGGTCACCGCCGTGACCAGGCGCTCCCGCGCCTCGTCGTGGCCGCGCACCTCGTCGGTGACCTCGCGCAGCAGTCGCTGTTCCTCGGCCTGGATGCGACCGTCCATGGCCTCCAGCCGATTGTTCACCGCCACGGCCTCCACCGGCTCGATGATCACGTCGCGCCCCCCCATGCCGCTGCCCCGGCGCACTCCCTTGATGCCGTCGGCGTGGCTGGCGCGCAGGGTCATCGCCGCCCGCGCGCCCTGCCAGGTGGCGCTGGCCAGCGGTTTGCCGTCCGCCTGCAGGTCCGGCGCCGCGATCCGCTGGCCGACGATGCCTTCCGCCTCCCGGCGCAGCTCACCGAGTTCGCCGTGGAGCTCCGCCAGGGTCGCGGTGGCATCCTCACGCAGCTTGTCGGTGGCGGACAGGATCCCGTCCAGCGTCTCCATCAGGGCGGCCGGCGGTTCAACGGGGCCCACACCGGCGGGATGGAGGGCGGGATGCTCGCGCAGATAACCGGCCAGCTCGGCGCAGGCGCGCAGGAAGATCCGCAGGTTGGCCAGCGCACTGACGGTGAGCCCGGCCCCGGGCGTGCGCGCCTGGCGCAGGCTCGGGCGGACATCCGGCAGTTCCGGCAGCGGCGGCGGTGTCCCGGCCTCCAGCGCCATGCGAACGGTGGTCACCGCCTCCTGCATGCGCCGCGCGCCGTCGGGGGTGGGCGCCGGCTCGAGATTGCGGCACGCCTCGGCTCCGTAGGGGGTCGCCGCGAGTTTCTCCAGCAGCCTCCGGATACCGTCGAATTCCAGCGCCTTGAGGTCGCTCTGCATGGTGGTTGCCTCTCGCTCCTCCGATTCCGCGGCGTTGGGTGCGCGGGCCGGCAAGCCTAGCACGGCACCGTGACCGTAAAAACCTGAAAAATGTGACCGGTTTCCCTCGCCAGGGCGGCTTTCTGGCATCATTATGACCATCGGCGGGCATACCATTCGGGCGGAGAATCCTTTAGAATGTCGCCCTGAGTTCCCGGAGTGGAACGAGGCCTGCAGACCAGTCCACCACAACCAGAGCGAGCCGCTTGGCGTATGTCATCCGTGAACGCCGATGTCGAAAGACCCGATCCGTGCAACCCGAACCAGGCGGGGCGTACCGATTGCGTCTACATCATCCAGGGCCTCACCAACGATGGCCGCAAGTTCCGCCCCAGTGACTGGGCCGAGCGCATGAGCGGTGCCCTCTCCAGCTTCGGCGGCGGGCGCATCCACTACTCCCCCATGCTGAGGCCCATCGCCTACAACGGCGTCAAGGCCGTGGTGCTGGATCCGAAGCTGGAGGAGCGGGAACCGGAGCTGTTCGCCTACATCATGGACTTCGCCCGCTCCAACAATCTGCGGGTCACCGAGGCGCCGCGCGGCGACTGAGACCGGGTTCCCCCCGCCCACGGCCGCTCGGCCGTATCCATCCGGACCGTTCTGAGGACACCATGCGCACATCCAACCTGCTGCTCTCCACCCTGCGTGAAGATCCGGCGGACGCCGAGATCGTCAGCCACAAGCTCATGCTGCGTGCCGGGATGATCCGGCGCCTGGCCTCCGGCCTCTACACCTGGCTGCCGCTGGGCCTGCGGGTGCTGCGCCGGGTGGAGACCATTGTCCGCGAGGAGATGGACCGCGCCGGGGCCCAGGAGGTGCTGATGCCGGCCATCCAGCCGGCGGAGCTGTGGCAGGAATCCGGCCGCTGGGCGGAATACGGGCCGGAGCTGCTGCGCATCACCGACCGGCACGGGCGCGAGGGCTGCTTCGGCCCCACCCACGAGGAGGTGATCACCGACCTGGTACGCGACGAGATCCGCAGCTACCGCCAGGTCCCGGCCAACTTCTATCAGATCCAGACCAAGTTCCGTGACGAGACCCGGCCCCGGTTCGGCGTGATGCGCGCCCGGGAATTCCTGATGAAGGACGCCTACTCCTTCCACCTCGACGCGGACGACCTGGACCACACCTACCAGGCCATGCATGCGGCCTACAGCCGGATCTTCCAGCGCCTCGGCCTCGACTTCCGCGCCGTGGAGGCGGACACCGGCTCCATCGGTGGGCACACTTCCCACGAATTCCACGTCCTGGCCGAATCCGGCGAGGACGCCATCGCCTTCTCCGAAGACGGCGCGTACGCCGCCAACGTCGAACTGGCCGAGGCGGTCTGCGAGGCCGAGCGCCCGGCACCCGGCGGCGAGCTCCACACGCTGGAGACCCCGGGGGCCCGGACCATCGAGGATCTGGTCCGGAACCACGGGCTGCCGGTGGAGAAGACGGTCAAGACGCTGCTGGTGCGCGGCGCCGAGAAACCGCTGGTGGCACTGCTGGTGCGCGGCGACCATGAACTGAACACCGTCAAGGCGGAGAAGCTGCCGCAGGTGGCCGAGCCGCTGACCCTGGCCGAAGAGGCCGAGGTGCGCGCCCACGTCGGCGCCGGTTTCGGCTCCATCGGCCCCGTGGGGATCGGGGTGCCGGTCATCGCCGACCGCGCGGTGGCCGCCATGGCCGACTTCGTCGCCGGCGCCAACCGCGACGACGAACACCTGGTCAACATCAACTGGGGCCGCGACCTGCCGGAGCCGGAGGTCGCCGACCTGCGCGAGGTCGTGGCCGGCGACCGCAACCCGGCCGGCCCCGGCATCCTCGCCATCCGGCGCGGCATCGAGGTGGGCCACATCTTCCAGCTCGGGACCAAGTACAGCGAGGCGCTCGGCGCCACGGTCCTGGACGAGGCGGGCGAGCAGCAGCCCCTGGTCATGGGCTGCTACGGCATCGGGGTCTCCCGGGTGGTGGCCGCCGCCATCGAACAGAACCACGATGAGCGCGGCATCGTCTGGCCCGAGGCGCTGGCCCCCTTCCGGGTAGCCATCTGCCCCATCCAGGCGGAGCGCAACCCGGCGGTGAGCGAGGCGGCCGAGGCGATCTACGCCAGGCTCGAGCACGCCGGCGTCGACGTCCTCATGGACGATCGCGGCGAGCGGCCGGGGGTGATGTTCGCCGACATGGAACTCGTCGGCATCCCGCACCGGCTCACCGTGGGCGGCAAGGGGCTGGAACGCGGCATCGTCGAGTACCAGCACCGCCGCGCCGGCGAGAAGGAGGAGTGGGCCCTGGACGAGGCGGTGACCACCCTCCTCGAGCGCCTCTCCGACTAACCGGTCCCGAACCCCTTCGGGACCTCGTCCACCTCGACGGATTCGCACACCACGGCATCGACCCGCGCCAGAGGCGGGCCCTGCCGGAGCCACGCCTCCAGTTCGTCACACGCCTGAGCGGGGCCGCACATCAGCACCGCCACGCTCCCGTCGGCCTGATTGCGGGCATGACCGGTCAGACCGAGGCGGCGGGCCTGCTCCTCGGTACTGGCGCGATAGAACACGCCCTGGACCCGGCCCTCGACCCGGCAACGACGACACTCACCCATGGACTCGCCCCCTTGTGGTTCCCGACAACTCCGTCAAAAAAAGGGGACCCGAAGGTCCCCTTTTCCTGTGGGCCCGAGGCCTTTCGCCCCGGTTCCTCATCCGCCTCAGCGCGAGAGGTAACGGCGGTCGCTGTCCTCGACGCGGCCCAGCGCCCACTCACCGCGGGTCCGGGCATGCTCCTCGGCGGCCTCGACCTCGTCGCGCGAATAGTCGTGCCGGATGTCGAAGCGCTGACCCGGGAAGATCAGGTCGGCGTCCTCGATCTGGTTGCGGTTCGCCCGGAAGATCAGCGGCCACTGGTAGGGGTTGTCGTAGATGGTGGCCTTGCCGGCGATATCCCAGAGGTTGTCGCCCCTGACCACCTCGTAGGTATCCACGTCCCGCTCCTCGACCGGGCGCTCCTCCTCGGCCATGGCCTCTTCGTGCTGCGCGATGGCCTGCTCCGCCTGATACAGGGCCTCCTCGGCCAGCCGCTTCGCCTCCTCGTAGTCACCGGCCTCGCGGGCGGCGATGGCGTCATCGAGGATCTCGCGGGAATCGCGCCACTCCGCATCCATCTCCTCGGCCCGCTCCACGGCGGCCGTGGCCTCGGCAATCGCCCGATCGGCCGCTTCGGCTGCGCCGTTGGTCGGTTCCTCGTCGGGCGTGGTCCCACAACCGACCATCGCTCCGAAGAGAACGGCCAGTCCCGCAAGTTTCAGCATTCGCATCGTCATTTTCTAGGCTCCAAACCGTAGTATGGTTGTTCGTGTCGCCGCACTACCGGGTCCAGCAGCTTCACTGTCTCCTGCGCACAGTCTAGACCATGTTCCCGGCAACGCCAACGCACGCCCCCCTTCGACCTGTCATGGCGGCGCTGGTTCACTTCCGTTCCCGGGCAGCAGGTTCCGGGCTGTCTCCCGGGCCTCCGCCGCCGTCTGTCGGGCCTTGTGGTAACGACCCTCGTCGAGCTGCGCTCCCGCCTGTTCGAGAAGGCCCTCGGCACGCGCCACCGCCGCCGGATCCCGCGCCTGAGCGCCGTCCTCGATGGCCGCACGCAGGGCCTGACGCGCATCGCTCATCTCCTGAACGGGGGGAGAGGTGGCACAGGCCGCCAGCAGCCAGATGAACACAGCCGCGAACACCCGTCGCATTGCAGCACCCCCTGAACCAGCCCCCTGTTTTTGCCGGACATGAGCCGGCCAAGCGAAGCTATCAAGCGCGCGGCCCGGCGTCAACGACATCCACGGCTGGGCGACAGCGCGCTGGCGCGTTAGACTTCCCGACCCGACCAGTGGAGCATGCACACCATGAGCGAAATCCTTGTCCTGTACTACAGCCGCCACGGTTCGACCGCTGCCATGGCCCGCGCCATTGCCGAGGGGGTCGACGGCACCACCGGGACCACCGCCCGGTTGCGCACCGTGCCCGAGGTCTCGGCGACACCGGAGGCCAGCGAACCCGCAGTGCCGGATTCGGGCCCGCCCTACGCCCGACCGGAGGACCTGGCCGAATGCGCCGGGCTCACCCTCGGGAGTCCGACCCGCTTCGGCAACATGGCCGCCCCGCTGAAGTATTTCCTGGACGGCACCAGCGGCCAGTGGCTGGCCGGCGCCCTGAGCGGCAAGCCGGGCGCCGTCTTCACCTCCACCGCGTCCCTCCACGGGGGTCAGGAGACCACCCTGCTGAGCATGGTGCTGCCGCTGCTTCACCACGGCATGTTCATCAGCGGACTGCCCTACAGTGAACCGGGACTGACCGCCACGACCAGCGGCGGAACCCCCTACGGGCCCAGCCATCTGGCGGGTGCGGACGCCTCGCGTCCGCTGGACGAGACCGAGCAGACCCTCTGCATGGCCCTGGGCCGACGCGTGGCGGAACTCGCCGTGCGCCTCGAGTCGGAGCAGGCGGGCTGATGGCACCCGCCACCCGCGTCGTCCGCTGGCTGGCCGTGGGATCCCTCATCGGCCTCGTGGTCCTGCTGATCCTCTGGTACGGCTGGCTGGCTCCCGCCTTCCACTTCCAGAAGTGGCTGACGATCCTGATCTTCACCGCCCCGCTGCTCTTTCCGTTGCGCGGGATCCTCTACGGCAAGCCGTACACCCATGCGTGGGCCAGCTACCTGTCGCTGCTCTATTTCGCCCACGGGACCATGGAGGCCTGGAGCAATCCCGTCGCCCGCCCGTGGGCCCTGCTGGAGGTGGCGCTGGCCGTGACGCTGTTCACCTCCTGCATCCTCTACGCGCGGTGGCGCTCACGCGAGCTCAAGGCGGAAGAGAGTCCAGCTGCTCCCTGACGAAGGGGATGGTCAGGCGGCGTTTGGCCGCCAGGGAGGCCCGGTCGAGGTGCTCGAGCAGGTCGAAGAGCGTCTTCGGGTCCCGGGGGAGTCGGCGCAACAGGTAGTCGAGGACCTCCTCCGGCAGTACCAGACCCCGGCGACCCGCCCGCAATGTCAGGGCGCGGCGCAGGCCGGTCTCGTCCAGGCGCTGCAACCGGAACACCAGCCCCCAGCCGCAGCGGCTGCGCAGATCCGGGAGTCGAACCGGCAGTTCGGCGGGCGAGGTGGCGGCACTGACCAGCAACCGCCGCCGGTTGTCGTGAAGCCGGTTGTAGAGATGAAACAGGGCGTGCTCCCAGTCGTCATCCCGGCCGGTAACGGCATCGATATCGTCCAGCGCCACCAGATCCAGGGTGTCGAGGCCGCCGAGGTGGTCGGGGGTCAGACCCGGGCTGGCCAGGGGGAGGTAGGCGCAGCGCCACCCCGCTCGACCCGCCTCGCCGCAGGCCGCCTGCAGCAGGTGGCTGCGCCCGCTGCCCTCTTCACCCCAGAAGTAGCCGACACCGGGCTCCAGGGCCCGCGCCGCGGCGACGGCCGCCGCGTTCTCGCCGACCAGGAAGCCCTCGAAGTCGGCGCCGTCGCGCAGATTCACGGCCAGAGGGAGTTGACTGCCTGACGGCATGCGGTCCTCGCTCACGCGCCTTTCACGGCAGATAGCGGTATTCGAGCCGCTGGAGACCCTGCTCCGGTACCGCCTGCGGGCCGACCATGTCCATGTCGCCGGCGGCGACCAGGGTGCCGCCCAGGGCGATGGTCCGCACCAGCCCCTGCGCCCCGCCGCGCAGCGCCAGTTCGAAGGTCAGGCGACCATCGACCACCTCCGCCACCTGGAGCTCGCGGACCTCCGAGAGGTCGGCGAGGTAATCCCGGATCGTGGCGTAATCCGACAGCCCGGTGATACCCGCCACTTCCAGCCGGACCCGGTCCTCTTCCCGCTCGACGCCGGCATAGGCCCCCGCCAGACCGGCGAAGGTACGCGCCACGCCGGGGTCGACGACCTCTTCGAGCACGGCGCCGCGATTCTCCCATCGGCGGGCCTCGTCGCCGACCCCGAGCAGGCGCCAGCGCGCCTCCCAGCCACCTTCCGGGAGCGGCTCGATCCGTCCGATGAGGACCGCCTGCGGTGCATAGCGCCGGGAGGCCTCGAGGATCGCCTCCTCGATACCGCCCCAGACATCGCTGACGCGAACCTGGCGGCTGTCACGCAGATCCATGAGGGGCCACTCCAGCGGCAGCCCCCAGCGGCGACCCTCCCGCTCGACCAGCGCCCTGACCGGGTGGTCGCTGCCGCCATCCAGCAGCACGCGTTCCGTGCCGTCATCCACGGCCAGCCAGACCAGCGTGCGCGGACGGACGCGCCCCCAGACCGCCAGACCCGCCTCTTCCAGCAGGGCATCGACGGAACGTTCGTCGAAGCGGGCCCAGAGGGTCAGCCGATCGTCATCGTCCCGGGCATAGCGGAACTGCTGCACGAAGCCCTCGGGCTCACGCAGGGCGTCGCGCAGCGCCGGATCCAGCAGGTAGGACCGGCCGCTCACCCGCCCGAGCACCTGCTCGAGGCCGGCGCGCAGGGCCCTCTCCCGCACGTCCTCGGCCTGACTGGTAACGCGCAGTTCGGTCTCGTAGAGACCCTCGACTCCCGCAGCCGCGGCCACCGAGGCCAGGGCCATCAGGCAGAGGCCACCCAGGGTCTGTCGCAATACACGCATGGTCCATCCGTTCACGGTTCGGGCACCGGCCGGGCGCCCACAGATCTTGAGCAGCCGATTATGACCCAGGCGGGCGGCGCGTTCCATGCCCACCGGCTGGCTGCTAGAATGGAGCACCCCACGCAACGGCCCGACGGGAACATAGAGTGAGCAACAACAAACCCGACACCCCTGATGACCACGGTTCCAACGGCCTGACCTATCGCGACGCCGGTGTCGACATCGACGCCGGTAGCGCGCTGGTGGAACGGATCGGTCCCGCCGTGGCCCGCACCCAGCGTCCCGAGGTCCTGGGATCTCTGGGCGGCTTCGGGGCGCTGGTCGATCTGCCGTCGCGCTACCGCGACCCCGTCCTGGTGGCGGGGACCGACGGCGTCGGCACCAAGCTCGCCCTGGCCGAACGACTCGCCCGGCACGATACCATCGGCCAGGATCTGGTCGCCATGTGCGTCAACGATCTGGTGGTCCAGGGGGCGGAGCCGCTCATGTTCCTCGACTACTACGCCACCGGGCAGCTGGACGTGGACACCGCCGCCGCCGTCGTGGAGGGCATCGCCGCCGGCTGTCAGCGCGCCGGATGCGCCCTGGTGGGCGGCGAGACCGCCGAGATGCCCGATTTCTACGAGGCCGGCCGCTACGACCTGGCGGGTTTCTGCGTCGGCGTGGTCGAGCGCGACGACATCCTCGACGGTCGCGCCTGCGTCCCCGGGGACGTCATCCTCGGACTGGAGGCCAGCGGCCCGCACGCCAACGGCTATTCCCTGATCCGGCGCATCCTCGACCATGTCGATGCCGACCTGTCCCGGCCGGTCCCCGGCGACGACGCGAACACCCCCCTGGGCGAGGCGCTGCTCGCCCCCACCCGGATCTACGTCCGGCCGCTGCTGCGCGCCCTGGCGGCCCACCCACGCGGCGTCCACGCCCTGGCCCACATCACCGGTGGCGGCCTGCCGGAGAATCTGCCCCGGGTCCTCCCCGACGGCGTCGCCGCCGAACTCGACCCGGCCAGCTGGCCGCGCCCCGCCGTCTTCGACTGGCTCCAGGAGCAGGGCCGCGTCGCCGAGGCGGAGATGTACCGCACGTTCAACTGCGGCATCGGCATGGCGGTGGTGGTGGATGCCGCCCAGGCCGAAGACATCCTGGCCACCCTGGAGGCCGCCGGGGAGACCGTCCACACCATCGGGACCCTGGTGGAACATTCCGGCGAAGCGGCTGTCCATATCGGATCATGAGCAACCCGATGCCCATCGTCGTCCTCTTCTCCGGGGGCGGGACCAATCTGGAGGCGATCATCACCGCCGCCGACCGGGGCACGTTGCCGGTGACCGTGGTGGCGGCCGTCACCAACAACCCGGCGGCCGGGGGCATCGCCCACGCCGAGGCGGCCGGTGTCCCCGTGGAGGTGGTCGACCATCGGCGGTACGCCGACCGCGCCGCCTTCGATGCCGCCCTGCGTGAGCGGATCGACGCCCACGACCCGCAGCTGGTGGTGCTCGCGGGCTTCATGCGCGTGCTCACCGACGCCTTCGTGGACCACTACCCGGGCCGCATGCTCAACGTCCATCCCTCCCTGCTGCCGCGCCACACCGGCCTGGACACCCACCGCCGCGCGCTGGAGGCCGGCAACCGCGAACACGGCAGCAGCGTCCACTTCGTGACCCGCGAGCTTGATGGCGGACCGGTGGTCGTCCAGGCCCGGGTCCCCGTACACCCCGGAGACACCCCGGAGAGCCTGGAGGCGCGGGTCCGGCCCTGGGAGTACATCATCCTGCCCCAGGCCATCCGCCTGTTCGCCGAGGGGCGACTCCGGCTCGAGGACAACGCCCCGACACTGGATGGCCGGCCGCTCGCGCAGCCCCTGCCACCGGACACGGAGCCCAAGGAGGTCCAACCATGACACGCCGCTACGCGCTTCCGCTCTTCCTGCTCCTCTTCGGCCTCGCCTCTCCGGGGATCGCCGTGGACTTCCCGGTGGATACCGAACTGGAGTACCAGCTGAAGCGCAGCGGTATCAATCTCGGCATCATGGAACGCTCCATCAGCCGGGTGGACGCCATGACCGGGACCGAGTTCCGGGTGGATTCGGTGGCCCGCCCCAAGGGCATGGCCCGCCTGCTGGTCCGCGGCGAAACCCGCGAGGTGGCCCGCTTTCAGCTCTACGAGGGGACGGTGCGGCCGCTGCATTACCTCTACCGCCAGCGCACCGGTGACAAGAAGGACTACGAGCTGACCTTCCACTGGGAGGAGAGGCGGGTCCGGGAGCGCCACTCCGGCGACGAGTGGTCCCTGGAGGCGGGGGCCCAGGACACGCTGAGCTCCCAGTTCGCCATCATGCACGGCCTGGCGCAGGGGGAGCGTTCCTTCCGCTTCACACTGGTGGACGAGGACGGACCCGATGACGAATACCACTACATGGTCGTCGGTCAGGAGCCGGTGGAGACACCGGCGGGCACCTTCGACGCCACCAAGGTCCGGCAGATGCGCGACGACCCGGACAGCCGCCACATGGTCTTCTGGCTGGCCGAGGAACTGGGCTACCTGCCGGTCCAGAGCGAGGAGCGCCGCAACGGGCGCCGTACCATGGTGCTGACCCTGACCCGGAAACCGGACTAGCTCAGGACCGCGGCAGGGTGACGCCGCGCTGCCCCATGTATTTCCCGCCCCGATCGCCGTACGAGGTCTCGCATTCCTCGTCCGACTCCAGGAAGAGCAGCTGGGCCACCCCCTCGTTGGCGTAGATCTTCGCCGGCAGGGGGGTGGTGTTGGAGAACTCCAGGGTGACGTGGCCCTCCCACTCCGGCTCCAGCGGCGTCACGTTGACGATGATGCCGCAGCGGGCATAGGTCGACTTGCCGAGGCAGATGGTCAGCACCGAGCGCGGGATGCGGAAGTACTCCACCGTGCGCGCCAGGGCGAAGGAGTTGGGCGGGATGATGCAGACGTCGCCGGTAAAGTCGACGAAGCTCTGCTCCGAGAACGCCTTGGGATCGACCACCGCCGAGTTGATGTTGGTGAAGATCTTGAACTCGTTGGCGCAGCGCAGGTCGTAGCCGTAACTGGAGGTGCCGTAGGAGATCACCCGGCCCTGCTCGTTCTCGCGGACCTGGCCCGGCTCGAACGGCTCGATCATGCCGTGCTCCTCGGCCATGCGCCGGATCCAGCGATCCGATTTGATGCTCATCCCGTTGTCTCCCGCCTAGTTGTTCTCGACCACGATGTTGGGGAACTTGTGGCTGTGTTCCTTCGCCTGGAGCGAGAGCCGCGCGGCGGTGGAACGCGCGATCTCGCGATAGATCTCGGCAATGCGCCCTTCCGGCGCGGCCGCCACCGTGGGAGTGCCGCCATCGGCCTGCTCGCGGATGTGGATGTCGAGGGGCAGCGAGCCGAGCAGCTCGAGGCCGTACTGTTCGGACATGGCCTGGCCCCCGCCTTCGCCGAAGATGTGCTCCTCGTGGCCGCACTTGGAACAGATGTGGATGGACATGTTCTCCACGATCCCGAGACTCGGCACCGACACCTTCTCGAACATCTTGTGCGCCTTGTGGGCGTCGAGCAGGGCGATGTCCTGCGGGGTGGTGACGATGAGCGCCCCGGAGACCGGCACCTGCTGCGCCAGGGTCAGCTGAATGTCGCCGGTGCCGGGCGGCAGGTCGATGACCAGGTAGTCGAGATCGCGCCAGTTGGTGTCGTTGATGAGCTGCCCCAGCGCCTGGGTCACCATGGGCCCGCGCCAGATCATCGGGGTGTCCGGCTCGATGAGGTAGCCGATGGACATGCTCTGGATCCCGTGGTTGACCAGCGGCTCCAGGGTCTTGTTGTCCTTGGAGTCCGGCTTCTCGTCGGACAGGCCCAGCATCCGCGGCAGGCTCGGCCCGTAGATGTCGGCGTCGAGGATGCCGACACTGGCCCCCTCGCCGGCCAGCGCCAGCGCCAGGTTCACCGAGGTGGTGGACTTGCCGACGCCGCCCTTGCCGGAGGCCACGGCGATGACGTTCTTCACCCCCTTGATGGGGGAAACACCCTGCTGGACGGCGTGGGACTCGATCTTCTGCTCGATGTTGACGGTGACGCCCTCCGCCGGGGTGTTCTTGGTCACCACCTCGGCCACGGCGTCGGCGAGCGTCTGACGATAGCCCTCCAGCGGGAAACCGAGGGCCAGGTCGAGCGTGACCTGTCCGCCATCGATGGTGATCCCCTTCACCGCCTTCGCGCTGACCAGGTCGGTGTTCAGGTAGGGCTCCACATAGTCCTTCAGCGCGGTTTCAACCTGCAGTTCGGACACACTCGCCATGACTTCGACTCCTCAGGACTGCTTCAAACGGGGCGACCACCTCGGGGACGGCCGGCTCTCTGACCGCCCATTGTGGAGCCAAACAACCCTTTATTCTACCCGCAACCGCCGCGCCTTTTCCTCCCCCGCCGCGCCGGCTCATTCCGGGGCGCGCTGGTAGGCGATCCGATAGCCGTACTGGTAACTGCGCACCCCCTCCCGGGGGCGCAGCAGCGTCAGGAAGACCTCGGTCTCCGGCGGTACGACGCGTTCCACGGTCCGTTGCGTGGTCGCCTCCATCCCCTGCAACTCCAGGGTGGTTTCGATACGCAGCCGCTCATCGGTGCCGTTGCGCAGGAACAGGATCGTGGTCAGGTCCTCGGTCTCGGCGCGCACATCCACCTCGCCGGTGGTCACGGATTCCCGGTGGTCGGCGAAATCCGCGTTCTCCAATTCGGCCCCGAGTACCGGGTCGAACGCCGGCTCGCCCGGATGCCGCGCGTAGTAGAACCGGCCCTCCTCCAGGGTGTCCACCGCCCCGTCCACCGAGCGAAAGCGGGTCGGCACGGTGCGCAGCTCGCCGTCCCGGGTCGGCTTGCGCACGTCGAAATGCAGATGGGGGCCGGAGCTGTAACCGGTGTTGCCGCTGTAACCGATGTGATCACCCGCGCTCACCGTGTCACCGACCTCCACCGCCACGCCGCCATGGCGCAGATGGGCGTAGCTGGCAAAGGTCCCGTCGTCGTGGGCGATGAGGATGTAGTTGCCATCGTCTTCCTCGCGAAAACGCCCGGCGCGGCCACCCTCGGTGGCATCCGCCCGCGTCTCGACCACGATGCCGCCACGGGCGGCATGGACCGGCGTCCCCTCCGGCATGTCGAAATCCACCGCGTAGGCGTGTTCCCCCTGATGGGTGGCGTCGCCGTGGTAGCCCTGGGTCACGCGGTACTTTTCACCGTGGGCGAAGGGCAGCAGGTAGCGGTGGCCGTCGTCATGCTCGGCCCGTTCGGGATCGCCCCGGGAGAAGGCGGTGCTGGACTCGAAGGCGGCCCGCTCCCCCGTGGTGCGGTGCAGCCGCAGGACCTTTTCCTCCCGCGCGTCCGGCGCCAGCACGGCGGTCAGCGGCAGATCGGTCTTCGCCTCCAGACCCGTCAGCTCCCGGAACGCCACGCGCAGGTACATCGGGATGACATGGTGGTTGGTGGCCAGCAACCGGTAACCGCCGTCGTCGGTCTCCTCCCACGCCAGTGTCACCTTGTCGTCGAGGAGCGGCGTGGCGTGACCCGCGCCGGCCCACAGGCCCGCCAGCAGGGCCAACCACCCGATACGGCAGCGTTCACGGACGCCGGGCATGGATCTCGAAGTAGGCCGCCAGTACCTCGTCACCGTAGAGCTCCTTGATGACCTCGCTCATGTCCACCAGCTCGTAGCCGCGCGCCTCGAACGACGCGACCATTTCCTCCATGTCCGCCTCCAGCTCCGCCGAACTGCGCCCCACCATGTGGACGGGCAGGGCCTCGAGGCCCGCCGCCGGTTCGTCGAAATCGAAGGTCGCCAGCCGCTCCTCGAAGCCGGCCTCATCGCGGGGCATCCGGTTCAACGGCAGACGTTCCACCAGCGTCATGTTGAGGCCGGCCCAGGTCCCCGTCGCCTCGTCCGGCTCCTCGGCCACCGGCCGCTCGCGGCTCGCCGTCTCCCCGGAGCGGGGTTCTCCGTCGGCCCCGGGCACGCACGGCTCGCGCGGGGTGTAGCCGGAGACGCCGCCGCCCCGCTGCCCCTTCGGACCACAGCGGGCGTCGTAGAACTCCACATCCACCGGGGCCGGCACACGCATGCTGGCGAGGAAGGAGGCGTCCATCAACGCCACCAGCTGGCTGACCTCCATGGGCAGCGAGCCGGGGACGAACTCCTCGGCCATGAACATCAGCTCGACCATGCCGTCGTGGGGCTCGTCGCCGATGATCTCGCGGATCTCGTGGCGGTCCATGCGGCGGCCGGTCTCGGCGTCGTAGAAGGCCACCCGCAGATGCTCGGTGGGGACGTTCATGCTCGCCATGACACGGGCGTCGAACAGCTCCTCGACGAAGGTGTCGGTGATGGCCCCCTGGTGGCCGACGAACATCTCCATGATGTCCAGCGCGGTGGTCCCCCCTTCGCCGCGCTGCAGGGTGTCGTAGGCGGCAACGGAGGCGGGGAACAGACAGGTGGCCAGCAGCAGGCCGGCCAGACGGGTGTTCATGGTCGCGATTCTCGGGTTCCGGGTGTCGGAGGTATTATCGCGCCATGCCCGGCAACTAGCCAGTGGCGCCGAGCCAGAAATCGATGGAGCGGCCGAGAAACTCGTCCCACGGCATGTAGTGGGAGCCGTCGCAGGAGAAGGTGAGGCTGATCATGCCGTTGAACAGATTCAACGAGGCCGAGCGCAGATAGACGGTGTCGTCGGCGAAGCGCAGCTGCCGGAGGTTCTCCAGGATCGGGGCCACGGAGTCCGCCGGGATCAGCGCCTCTTCCGAATAGGGTTCGTGGGGGAAGGCGAAACAGACGTCGGGATCGCCGAGCGATTCATGGGTGAGGATCCGATAGCGGTAGGGATCCTCCACCGTCCACAGGGTGGCGCGGGAACTGGAGAAGTGGAAGACGCCCTGGAAGACCCCGCGCTCGGTGAACAGCTCCTCCAGGATCGCCAGCGCGGTATCCATGTTCCGATCCATCAGGCTTTCGGTGCGGCTCTGCAGGAAGACCGTGCCACGGATGGAGGGATCGCCCTTGATCTGTCGCCACTCGGCGTCTTCCTCGTAGAGCTCGCCGGAAAAATCGGCCAGGTTGCGCAGATCGAAGTCGGCGCCGATGAATCCCAGCGCCTCGCCGTGCTGCCCGCGCACCAGCTGCAGGGCGGTCAGCGACGGCCGCCGCCCCATCAGGCTGATGTAGGCCTCCGAGAGCAGGAAGCCATCGGCCGGCACCGCCTCCTTCATGTAGGGGCGCCGGGACCGGTCGCGGCCGAAGTGCTCCGGCAGCAGACCGGTACGCGAGACGTTGTCGCTGATCTGGATGCCGGCGGTATTCAGGGCATAGAGGAACGTACACTCCGGCAGGGCGGCCATCCCCTCGCCCAGACACCGGTCCAGGGCCGCACGCTGCGGCCACACCGTGGCCGCGCGGGCCGCGATGTCCGCCAGGGGGTCGTGCAGCCGGGACTGCAGGGTCTCGCGCTGGGTCTCGATGGCCTGTTTGAGGTCGCTCATGCGCGCCAGTATAAACCCTCTCCGTTAAGGCAATGCTTCAGAAGCGGTAGAGGATGTCCACTGCCGCTTCCAGTCCCCAGGCCGGATCGTAGTCCTCGTCCCCGGCATCGACCGAATAACTCTCGTAGCCGATCCCCGGCGTCACGAACAGATTGCGGCTGAAGGCCTGGCTCAGGCCGACCATGTAGTGGTGGGAGCGGTAGGGGTCGGAGCCATCGATGCTTGCCTCGGAAAAACGACCATCGAGATAGAGCAGGCGCCCCTCGCCAATGGTGAAGGTCCCGCCGACGCGGACACCGTCGATGGTGGAATCACTCTCGTAGCGCCGAATGGACCGGAATTCGGGGTCCTTCCCCTCGGCGACCACCTCCTGAATGTTGTCGATACCGAAGGCGATGGCCTGGATCTCCTGCGGATCGAGGCCGGCGAAGCGGGAGACGTTGCGCCCCGAGGCCAGCGACAGCCGCAGCCGGTAGGCGCCCGGCTCGGCACCGACATCGCCGACCTGGCGGCGGACGGAGCCGAAGGCGAGGGTACCGGTGTAGTCGCCCCCGGCGTCGCGGGTGCGGTCGTGGACCGCGCCGGCGGTGACCGTCAGACGTCGTGGTCGTGGACGTAGCCGGCCGAGAACATCGGCGTGTGGCGGACATCGCGGCTGTCGTAGCCGACACCGTCGAAGCCCTGATCGCTCATCACGGTGAAGAAGGCGTGGCTGTCGCCGGCCCCGAGCGGCACCGTCAGATCGAGGGAGCTCTGGCCGGTGAAGTCGCCGAGGTACTGGAGCCCGGTGTCCCAGCGGTGGCTGAGGTCGGCGGTGCTGTAGCGCAACGCCAGCGGGCCGAAGTCGTAGCGCGCCCACGCCTCCTTGAGCTCGACCGGGCGCTCGCCGTAACGGTGCATCTGGCCGCCGGTGCTGCGCAGCTCCACCGCGACCCGGGCGCTGAGGCGCGGGTTGTCGGCGGCACTGAAGTCGCCGGTGACCCGCACCGCGCTCTCGTCCTTCAGGCCGAAGTAGTCGCCCTGCTCGGTGTAGTCGGGTGTGAAGGCGCCGGCGAAGGTGGCGTCGATCTCGGCCATGTCGAGGAAGACATCCTCCACATCGGTGCCGCTCCCGTCACCCCCGGCCTCCAGATAGAGGTCGGTGACCGGCCCATCCCCACCCTCTGCAGCCAGCGCCTCGGCCACGGCGGTCCCCGCGTCATCGGCCCACGCCTCCAGCGAGTT
>CAZGJO010000018.1:0-19249 GCA_964525685.1 uncultured Ectothiorhodospiraceae bacterium
TGCCCAACGCCATGGCGGCGCCGACGCCGGTCTCCGCCTACCTGCACTCGGCGACCATGGTGAAGGCCGGGGTCTACCTGCTGGCGCGCCTGAACCCGACGCTCGGGGGGACCGAGGTCTGGATCGTCACACTGACCGTCATCGGCGCCCTGACCATGTTCCTCGGGATCTTCCTTGCCCTGAACAGCACCGGGATCAAGCGCATCCTCGCCTTCTCCACGGTCATGGCGCTGGGCACCCTGACCATGCTCATCGGCATCGGCACCGAGCCGGCCATGGTCGCCGCCGCCACCTTCCTGATGGCGCACTCGCTGTACAAGGGGGCGCTCTTCATGGTCGCCGGCTGCATCGACCACACCACCGGCACCAAGGAGATCCTCGACATGGGCGGCCTGCGCCGGTTCATGCCGGTGACCGCCGCCGCCGGCATGGTGGCGGCCTTCTCGCTGGCCGGGATGCCGCCGCTGTTCGGCTTCATCGGCAAGGAGCTGCTGTTCGAGGCGGCGCTGGACGCGGCGCAGCTCACCCAGCTGGTCACCGGGCTGGCGGTGCTCTCCGCCATGCTGGTGGTCGCGGTGGCCGCCGTGGTCGGTCTCAAGCCGTTCTTCGGCCACCATCAGCCGACGCCGAAGGATCCCCACGAGGCGCCCTGGGACATGCTGGCCGGCCCGGTCATCCTCTCGCTCACCGGTCTGGCCTTCGGGATCTTCCCGATGCTGCCGGCGGCCCTGGTCGGCGCGGCGGCCGGCGCCATCCACGGCGAACCACTGACGGTGAGCCTGACCCTGTGGCACGGCGTCAACATGCCGCTGCTGCTGAGCATCGGCAGCTTCACCGCCGGCGTCATCCTGTTCCTGGTCTGGCACCACTTCCGTGCCCTGTGGGCGCGGCCGCTGGCGCTGATCGGGCGGATCGGGCCGGAGCGCGGCTATGACGCCGTCATGAAGTTCATCGTCTGGGGCGCCGAGAAGCAGACGCGCATCCTGCAGAACGGGTACATGCGCGACTACCTGCTGACCATCTTCCTGACCACGGTGGCGGTGGTGCTCTACGCGCTCTTCTTCCGCAGCGAATTCGACCTCCACGCCAGTCTGGCCGGCACCCAGTTCCATGAACTGGTCGTGTTCGGCATCATCATCCTCGGCACCCTATTCGTCTCGCTGACGCGCTCGCGGCTGGCGGCGGTGGCGGCCATGGGGATCATCGGTTTCGGCATCGCCCTGGTCTACGTGCTGTTCAGCGCCCCCGACCTGGGCATCACCCAGGTCCTGGTGGAGACGCTGACGGTGCTGCTGCTGGTGCTGGTGCTCTTCCAGCTGCCCGGGTTCCTGCAGCTCTCCAACCCGTGGACCAAGACCCGCGACGCGCTGGCCGCCGGACTGGTCGGGGTGACCATGACGCTGCTGCTGCTGGCCACCGCGCAGGTCGAGTACTTCCCGCCCATCTCGGAGTACTTCGTGGAGCAGTCGGAACCGGCCGGCTACGGGCGCAACATCGTCAACGTCATCCTGGTGGACTTCCGTTCCCTGGATACCCTGGGTGAGCTCTTCGTCATCGCCCTGGCCGCCGTGGGGGTCTACGCCATGCTCAAGTTCCGCGCGGAGGACCGGTCATGATCATCCGCAATTCCGTGATCCTGGCGGCGGCGGCGCAGTTCATCTCCCCGCTGCTGCTGCTCTTCTCCATCTTCCTGCTGCTACGCGGCCACGACGAGCCGGGTGGCGGCTTCATCGGCGGTCTGGTGGGGGCGCTGGCGTTCACCCTGTATGTCTTCTCCCACGAGGTGGAGAAGGCCCGGCGGCTGCTGCGGGTCGACCCGCGCGCGCTGCTGGGCTGGGGGCTGTTCATCGCCACCGCCAGCGGGCTGCCGGCGCTCTTTCTCGGGCAGGGCTTCCTCACCGCGCAGTGGTGGGACCTGCAGCTGCCGCTGCTGGGCGAGTTCAAGCTTTCGACCCCGCTGATCTTCGACATCGGGGTCTACATGGTGGTGGTCGGAACGGTGATGGCCATCGTCCTGACCCTGGCGGAGGAGGACTGACATGGAGACGATCATGGCCGTGCTGGTCGGCGTCCTGTTCGCCGCCGCCGTCTACCTGATGCTCCGGCGTTCGCTGGTGAAGCTCGTCATCGGGCTGATCCTGCTGTCCAACGCCGCCAATCTGCTGATCTTCACCGCCGCCGGGCTACGTCGCAACGCGCCGCCGCTGATCCCGGAGGGCGCCCTGCTGCCCGAGGTCATGCCGCCCGCCGATCCGCTGCCGCAGGCGCTGGTGCTCACCGCCATCGTCATCAGCTTCGGCGTGCTCGCCTTCGCCGTGGTGCTGATCCGCCGCGCCTACGAGGTGGTCGGCGCCGATGACCTGGACGAGATGCGGGGGACCGACCAATGGTGAGACTGGAGGTCATCCTCCCGATCCTGATCCCGCTGCTGTTCGGATCACTGTCGCTGGCGCTGTGGCGTTCGCTGCCGGCCCAGCGGCTGCTCGCGGTGGCCGGGACCGCCGCCCTGCTCGGCGCCGGGCTCTGGCTGCTGAACGCGGTCTGGAACGACGGCGTGCTGGCCATGCAGCTCGGCGACTGGCCGGCCCCGTACGGGATCTCACTGGTCGCCGACCTGCTGGGCGCCATCATGGTCGTGCTGACCGGGATCCTCGGCCTCGCCGTGGCCCTGTTCTCCCTGGGCAGCATCAGCGAGCGACACGAGCACTTCGGCTACTTCCCGCTCTTCCACCTGCTGCTGGCCGGGGTGGCCGGGGCCTTCCTCACCGGCGACATCTTCAACCTCTACGTCTGGATCGAGGTGCTGCTGGTGGCCTCGTTCGCGCTGCTCATCCTCGGCGGCGAGCGCGAGCAGATGGAGGGGGCCATCAAGTACGTGACCCTGAACCTGGTCTCGTCGCTGCTGCTGTTGGCCGCCATCGGTCTGCTCTACGGCGTGGCCGGAACGCTCAACATGGCGGATCTGGCGGTGAAGCTCGGGGAGGTCGAGGAGACCGGGCTGCTGATCACCATCAGCCTGCTGTTCATGGTCGCCTTCAGCATCAAGGCGGCGGCCTTCCCGCTGTTCTTCTGGCTGCCGGCGTCGTACCACACGCCGCAGGTGGCGGTGTCGGCCATCTTCGCCGGGCTGCTGACCAAGGTCGGGGTCTACGCCCTGATCCGCTTCTTCACCCTGATCTTCGATCAGGACATCGGCTTCACCCACCACCTGCTGCTGGCGTGGATGGCCGGTTTCACCATGCTCACCGGCGTGCTGGGCGCGGCGACCCACTTCGAGTTCCGCCGCATCCTGGCCTTCCACAGCGTCAGTCAGATCGGCTACATGATCATGGGGCTGGCGCTGATGACGCCCATGGCCCTCATCGGCGGCATCTTCTATCTGATGCACCACACGCTGGTGAAGCCGACGCTGTTCCTCATCAGCGGCATCACCTACGCCCTCAAGGGCAGCCACGACCTGAGCCGGCTGGGCGGGCTGTATCGGGATCGCCCCTGGCTCGGGGTGCTGTTCCTGGTCGCCGCGCTGTCGCTGGCGGGGCTGCCGCCGCTGTCGGGCTTCTTCGCCAAGCTGCTGATCATCTGGGCCGGCATCGAGGCGGAGGCCTGGGGGCTGGTGGCGGTGGCCGCAGTGGTCGGCCTGCTGACCCTCTACTCCATGGTCAAGATCTGGGCCGAGGCGTTCTGGAAGGCGCCGCCGGATGACAACGTCGGCGAACAGGCGCTGCCGCCGCGCCAGCTCGCCCTGGTGTACGTTCCGGTGGCGGCTCTGGTGGTGCTCATCGTGGCCTTCGGCGTGGCGATACAGCCGCTCTACGCGCTGACCGAAGTCGCCGCGGACCAGCTCCTCGACAGCACCGCCTATATCGAGGCCGTGCTCGGACCCGATGCCGGGGGGGACATGCCGTGAACATCTTTGCCTGGAACCGGCTGCTGACCTTCGTCTGGGCCGCGCTCACCGGCAGCTTCACCGCGGTGAACCTGCTGGTCGGCTTCGTGTTCGCCTTCGTGGTCCTGCGGATCGCCTTTCACAACCCGCGCGATCCGGGGAGCTATTTCACCAAGCTGCCGCAGATCGCCTATTTCGTGGTCTACTTCATCTACGATCTGGTGAAGTCCAACATCCGCGTGGCGTGGGACGTGCTGACGCCGACCCATCTGATGCGCCCGGGGGTCATCGCCTACCCGCTGGAGCTCGAGGGTGACGGCAGCATTACCCTGTTCGCCAACCTCATCTCGGTCACGCCGGGGACCCTGAGCCTGGACATCTCCGACGACCGGCGGGTGCTCTACATCCACGTGATGTACCTCGACGACGAGAACGCGGTCCGCCGCGACATCAAGGCGCTGGAGCGCCGCGTGAAAGCGATTCTGAACTGAGGTGTCCCTCGTGCTGCAGACGGCAACCACCATCACCTTCATCATCCTGAGCTTCGCCCTGGCGGTGACCTTCGTCCGCCTGGTCCGGGGACCGAGCCTGCCGGATCGGGTGGTGGCGCTGGAGCTCATCGCCTCGCTCACCGTCGGTTTCATCGCCACCCACGCCATCGCCTCCGGCTACGCCGGGTTCCTGGACGTCGCCGTGGTCCTGGCGCTCACCGCCTTCCTGGCGGCCGTGGGCTTCGCCCGTTATCTGGAGAAGGGGGGCTACCGCGATGATGATTGAGCTGATCACGGCGTTCCTGCTCATCGTCGGCTCGCTGCTGATGCTGGTGGCGGCCCTCGGCCTGCTGCGCATGCCGGATCTACTCATCCGCATGCACGCCACCACCAAGTCCGGCGCCCTGGGCGGCGGCATGATGGTGGTCTCGGTGGCCGTCTTCTTCGACGACGGCGCCGTGGTGGCGCGGGCCCTGGCCATCGTCGCTTTCGTCATCCTGACCGCCCCGGTGGCCGCCCACGTCATCGGGCGGGCCGGTTACTTCGTCGGCATCCCGCTCTGGGAAGGCACCCTCAAGGACGACCTCAAGGGCCACTATGACCCCGAGTCCCACGAGCTGGAGAGCCATCCGTGCGAGGACCCCGATGCCGATGGCTGCCCCACGCCCGACGACGGGAAAAAGAATCCCTGAGGCTCGCATCGGCACCGGTTCTTTCCTAGACTGTCGGCCACGGTTTCCAATAAGGATGCTCCATGGCCGAACAGCTCTCCCCCGCCGACCTCGCCCACTCCGACTGGCACGCCCGCAGCGGTGCTCAGGCACTTGAACGCCTGAACAGCAGTGCCAACGGCCTCGATGGCGACGAGGCCGCCCGCCGGCTGGAGCGCTTCGGCCCCAACCGCATCGAGACCAGCCAGCGCAGCGGCCCGCTGATGCGGCTGCTGCGCCAGTTCAACAATATCCTGATCTACATCCTGCTGGCGGCGGCGTTCGGCACCGCAGTGCTGGAGCACTGGGTCGACACCGGGGTGATCCTCGCCGTGGTGCTGATCAATGCCTTCATCGGCTTTGCCCAGGAGGGCAAGGCGGAGAAGGCGCTCGACGCCATCCGCAACATGCTCTCGCCCCAGGCGGTGGTGCTGCGCGACGGTCAGCGACTCACCGTGGATGCCGACCAGTTGGTCCCCGGCGACATCGTCCTGCTCCAGGCCGGTGACAAGGTCCCGGCCGACCTGCGGCTGCTCGACACCCGCAACCTGCGCATTGAGGAGGCGGTGCTCACCGGCGAGTCGGTGGCGGTGGAGAAGCACGTCGACGCCGTCACCGAGGGGGCCGACCTCGGTGACCGCTTCGCCATGGCCTATTCCGGCACCCTGGTCAGCTTCGGCCGCGGTCGCGGGGTGGTGGTGGCCACCGGTGGCAACACCGAGATCGGCCGCATCAGCGCCATGCTTTCGGAGGTCGAGACCATCACCACGCCGCTGCTGCGCCAGACCGCCGAGTTCGGCCGGCTGCTGTCGTACATCATCGTGGTCATATCGCTGCTGACCTTCGCCTTCGGCTACTGGGTCCGCGACTACGCCGCCACCGAGATGTTCCTGGCCGCCGTCAGTCTGGCGGTGTCGACCATCCCCGAGGGGCTGCCGGCGATCATGACCATCACCCTGGCCATCGGTGTGCAGAAGATGGCCCGGCGCAACGCCATCATCCGGCTGCTGCCGGCGGTGGAGACCCTCGGCGCGGTGACCACCATCTGCTCGGACAAGACCGGCACCCTGACCCGCAACGAGATGACGGTGCAGGCACTGGTCACCGCCGACGGCGAGTACGCAGTCTCCGGGGTCGGCTACGCCCCCCACGGCGACATCGAGCGCGACGGCCGGGTGGTCGAGCTGGATCAGGCCGGGCAGGCGCTGGATCAGGGGCTGCGCGGCGCTCTGCTGTGCAACGACAGCTGGCTGGTGGACAAGGACGGCGACTGGCAGGTCAACGGCGACCCCACCGAGGGCGCGCTGCTGGCGGCCGCGATGAAGGCCGGCCTCGACCCGCAAGCCGAGGCCGACGGCTGCCCGCGCACCGACCTGATCCCGTTCGAGTCGGACCACAAGTTCATGGCCACGCTGCACCATGACCACAGTGGCCACGGCTACATCTTCATCAAGGGGGCACCGGAGCGGGTGCTGGCGATGTGCGACCAACAGCGCGGCGCCGACGGCGACCAGCCCATCGACAATGACCACTGGCATCGGGCGATGGACACCCTCGCCGAACGCGGTCAGCGGGTCCTTGCCATCGCCGTGAAGGCGGCGCCGCCGGAGCAGACCGAGCTGGAGTTCGAACACGTCGAGGGCGGCGCGGTGCTGCTCAACCTGTTCGGGATCATCGACCCACCCCGGGACGAGGCGATCCGGGCGGTGGCCGAATGCCACCAGGCCGGGATCCGGGTCAAGATGATCACCGGCGACCACGCCGCCACCGCCCGCGCCATCGGTCTGCAGCTCGGCATCGGCGACGGCCGCACCGCGCTGACCGGCCACGAGATCGAGCAGATGGACGAGCTCGCCCTACGCAACGCGGTCACCGAGGTCGACATCTTTGCCCGCACCAGTCCCGAGCACAAGCTGCGGCTGGTGAAGGCGCTGCAGGCCGAGGGCCACGTCACCGCCATGACCGGCGACGGCGTCAACGACGCCCCGGCGCTGAAACGCGCCGATGTCGGTATCGCCATGGGCCACAAGGGCACCGAGGCGTCCAAGGAGGCCGCCGAGATGGTGCTGGCCGACGACAACTTCGCCTCCATCGCCCACGCAGTGGAAGAAGGACGCACGGTCTACAACAACATCCGCAAGGCGATCCTGCACATGCTGCCGACCAACGCCGGGCAGTCGCTGACCATCATCTTCGCCATCCTGTTGGCGCAGCCGCTGCCGCTGACCCCGGTGCAGGTGCTGTGGGTGAACATGGTGACCTCGGTGACCCTGGCCATGGCGCTGGCCTTCGAGCCCACCGAGCCGGGGGTGATGAAGCGCCGCCCCCGGCGGCCGGACACGCCGCTGCTTTCCGGGCTGATGCTGTGGCGCATCCCGTTCGTCGCCCTGCTGCTGTGGCTCGGCACCTTCGGCCACTTCATGTACATGGAGCTGTCCGGCGCCCTGGATGAATACGCCCGCACGGTGGCCATCAACACCCTGGTCGCCGGCCAGGCTTTCTATCTGTTCACCCTGCGCTATATTGATCAACCGGTGCTCAACCTGGATGGCCTGTTCGGCAGCCGGGCGATGTGGCTGGCGGTGGGCGTGCTGATCGTCCTCCAGCTGCTGTTCACCTATGCACCGCTGATGAACACTCTGTTCGGCACCGTGCCCATCAGCGCCGAGGACTGGATCCGCATCCTGGCCTTCGGTCTGCTGGTCTTTGTTGCCGTTGAAATCGAAAAACTGGTCCGCAGGAGACTTGCCCGATGAGCACCGAACCGACGCCCCAGGCGGAGACCGCCCCGCGCGAACACTGGCACGCCATGAGCCCGGACGAGGTCCGGGGCCACATGCAGGTCTCCGAGCAGGGGCTGGCCAGTGACGAGGCGGCGCGCCGGCTCGAGGAGCACGGGCCGAACAAGCTGCCGGAGCCGGAGCGTGCCGGGCCGCTGAAGCGGTTCATGCTGCAGTTCCACAACGTGCTGATCTACATCCTGCTGGTGGCCGCGGCCGGGACCGCGGTGATGCAGCACTGGATCGATACTGCGGTGATCGTCGGCGTGGTGGTGATCAACGCCATCATCGGCTTCATCCAGGAAGGCAAGGCGGAAGAGGCGCTCAACGCCATCCGCGACATGCTCTCGCCCAAGGCGGTGGTGCTGCGCAACGGTCAACGCCACACCATCGACGCCCAGGAGCTGGTGCCGGGCGACATTGTCGTCCTCCACGCCGGCGACCGGGTGCCCGCCGACCTGCGCCTCATCGAGACGCGCAACATGAGCATCGACGAGGCGGTGCTCACCGGGGAGTCGGTGGCGGTGGAGAAGAACCTCGACGCCGTGGCCACCGACGCCGACCTCGGTGACCGCTTCGACATGGCCTTCTCCGGCACCCTGGTGGCCTACGGCAGCGGTCGCGGGGTGGTGGTGGCCACCGGCGCCGACACCGAGATCGGCCGCATCAGCACCATGCTCCAGGAGGTCGAGGAGCTGACCACGCCGCTGCTGCAGCAGGTGGCGCAGTTCGGTCGCTGGCTGTCGGTGGCGATCATTGCGCTGGCGGCGCTGACCTTCGTGGTCGGCTTCTGGTTCCGTGACTACGGGCTGGCCGAGACCTTCCTGGCGGCGGTCAGTCTGGCGGTGGCGGCGATCCCCGAGGGTCTGCCGGCGATCATGACCATCACCCTGGCCATCGGGGTCCAGCGCATGGCCGGGCGCAACGCCATCATCCGCCGCCTGCCGGCGGTGGAGACCCTCGGCTCCATCACCACCATCTGTTCCGACAAGACCGGCACCCTGACCCGCAACGAGATGACGGTGAAGGGCGTGGTCACCGCCGACCGCGAGTACGAGGTCTCCGGGGTCGGTTACGAGCCCCACGGCGGCTACTCCCTCCAGGGCGAGGATGTTGACCCGCAGCGGGACGATCCCATCCTCGATCTCGCCCTGCGCGGCGTCCTGCTGTGCAACGACGCCGAGCTGCACCAGCGCAACGGCAGCTGGCAGCTGGAAGGCGATCCCACCGAGGGCGCGCTGGTCACCGCCGCCTACAAGGCGGAGCTGGAGGGCCACCTGATCAACGAGGAGATGCCGCGCAAGGACGTCATCCCGTTCGAGTCGTCGTACAAGTACATGGTCACCCTCCACCACGACCACGAGGGCAACGGCTACATCTTCCAGAAGGGGGCGCCGGAGCGGGTGCTGGCGGTCTGCGACTACCAACGCACCGCCAACGGCGATGTGCCCATCGACAAGGACTACTGGGAGGACTGGCTGGAGACCGTGGCCGCCCGGGGCCAGCGGCTGCTGGCCATCGCGGTGAAGCACACCGACAAGGACAAGAACGATGTCGGCTTCGAGGACGTCGAGGACGGCATGACCCTGCTGGCCCTGTTCGGCATCATCGACCCGCCCCGGGATGAGGCGATCAAGGCGGCGGGCATCTGCCGCGAGGCCGGTATCCGGGTGAAGATGATCACCGGTGACCACGTGGTCACCGCCCGCGCCATCGGCCTCGAGCTCGGCATCGGCGACGGCAAGCACGCCATCAACGGCCAGCAGATCGAGGAGATGGACGATGAACAGCTCCAGGAGGTGGTGCGGACGACCGATGTCTTCGCTCGCGCCACCCCGGAGCACAAGTTGCGGCTGGTGAAGGCCATCCAGAGCCAGGGGCACGTGGTGGCGATGACCGGCGACGGCGTCAACGACGCCCCGGCGCTCAAGCGCGCCGACGTCGGCATCGCCATGGGCCAGAAGGGCACCGAGGCGTCCAAGGAGGCCTCGGAGATGGTGCTGGCCGACGACAATTTCGCCTCCATCGCCAACGCCGTCGAGGAGGGGCGCACGGTCTACGACAACCTGCGCAAGGCGATCCTCTTCCTGCTGCCCACCAACGGGGGCCAGGCGTTCACCATCGTTACCGCCATCATGCTCGGCCTGACCCTGCCCATCACCCCGGTGCAGGCGCTCTGGATCAACATGGTCACCGCCGTGACCCTGGCCCTGGCGCTGGCCTTCGAGCCCACCGAGCCGGGGGTGATGCAGCGCAAGCCACGGCCACCGGGCACGCCGATCCTGTCCGGCTTTCTGATCTGGCGCATCATCTTCGTCTCGGTGCTGCTGGTGGCGGGCACCTTCGGTCACTACCTGTGGATGGAGCAGGCCGGGGTGGCCACCGAGGTGGCCCGCACCGTGGCCATCAACACCCTGGTGGCCGGACAGATCTTCTACCTGTGGAACAGCCGCTACATCCTCGAGCCGATCCTCAACCGTGAGGGGCTGTTCGGCAGCCGCCCGGTGCTAATGGCCATCGGCATCCTCATCGGGCTGCAGCTGCTGTTCACCTACGCGCCGTTCATGCAGATCCTGTTCGACACCGCCGCCATCGGCATGGACGAATGGATCCGCATCATCGCCTTCGGTCTGCTGCTGTTCGTGCTGGTGGAGGTCGAGAAGGGGGTCCTGCGCACCGTGCGGGGCCGCGACACCACCTCCTGAGACACGCAACCGGTGCACGGTGTACGGGGGCCCACGGGCCCCCGTATCATAACCGCACCCCCTTTTTCAGCAACGCGTTGGAGGAGTGAACCATGCGTGAACCCGTGGTTATCGTCGGCGTCGGCGAACTCGGCGGCGTCTTTGCCCGCGCCTTCCTGCGCGCGGGCCATCCGGTCCTTCCGGTGACCCGCGACATGGACATGACGGCCGCATCCGATACCTGCCCGGAGCCGGAGCTGGTGCTCATCACCGTGGGCGAGAACGACCTGCAGCCGGTGCTGTCCGCCCTGCCTGCGGCCTGGCGCGTCCGCGTCGGCCTGCTGCAGAACGAGCTGCTGCCCCGCGACTGGGCCCCGCACGGACTGACCGATCCGACGATCATCGCCGTCTGGTTCGAGAAGAAGCGCGGCATGGACCACAAGGTGGTCATCCCCTCGCCCGCCCACGGCCCGCGTGCCGAAATGCTGGTGAACGCGCTGGCGACCCTGGACATCCCGGCACACACCGTGGCCGACAGCGAGCAGCGGGACTTCGAGCTGGTGCGCAAGAACGTCTATATCCTCACCACCAACATCGCGGGGCTGGAGACCGGCGGCAACGTCACCGAACTCTGGCGCGACCACCGGGAACTGGCGGAGAAGGTGGCCCACGAGATCATGGACATCCAGGCGTGGCTTACCGGCGACGACCTCGACCGGCCGGCCCTCATCCAGGGCATGGTCGAGGCCTTCGAGGGTGATCCGGAGCACGGCTGCACCGGCCGTTCCGCCCCGGCCCGCCTGACGCGCGCCCTCGGCCACGCCGATGCCGCCGGCCTGGCCGTCCCGACCCTCCGGGAGATTGCCGCTCGGCATACCTGAGGCCACACACAAAAAAGCCGGAGCTCCCGGCCCCGGCCCTTGCATGCCGACCATTCGTGCATCCGCCGGGGGCATGCGCCCGGCGGGAGGGGGAGCCGTCAGACGCTCTCGTCGACGTGCTGCCCCAGCGCGGAGTCAGGGTCACCGCCACGCGTCTGACCACCTTCCTGGACCTCGGCTTCGGCCATGGCCTCTTCCAGACCGGCCATCATCTCCTCGGCCTGCTGCTCCTGCACATCCATTGCCTCACGCTGGACCTCGTTGGAACCGGCGTGACTCGGGCCCTGAGCGGGGCGGCCCATGGCCGCCGACTGTGCACCCGTATTGATATCCATGATGTCATACCTCCAATGACTGCTGTGGCTGTATGACCGTCGGCACCCCCGTTAGCGTCCAGTGTGCGAAAACTTGAGCCCTGTCACGAAATCTCTTCACCGAAAAGCATCCCGTAGGGTCTGGCCAGCGCCTCCGCCACCTGCCCGACGGCAAAACTGCGGGAGAAGCGGGCGGTCTCGCGCCCCTCGAAGGCCAGCACCAGCGTGGGCAGCGCGCCCACACCCCACGCCCGGGCCAGTGCCGGCACCGCCGCACAGTCCACCTGCAGCCGCGCCAACCGTGGGAAGGCCTCCAGCATCGCTTCGAGACGCGGGCGCAGCGCGGTGCAGACACCGCAGTCGGGTGCCGTGAACAGGATGGCCGCAGCGGGCTCGTCCGCCAGGCGCTCGGCCAGCGCCGCCTCTCCGGCCACCTCCTGGAATGTGGATACCGTGCTCATCCCGCCTCCTCTCGCTCGATCGCCGTCAGGGCGGCGTCCAACCGTCGCCACTGGTCCTCGGCCCCGGGGAGGCCGAAACGCAGGGCGGCGGGTTCGTCGAACCGGCGCACGCGGATGCCGCGACGTGCCAGGGCATCCGCCAGCCACACGGCGTGCGGCGTCGGCACCCAGCGGAACAGCGGACAGTCGCCGCTCGCCTCCAGGCCGTGGGCGGCCAGCAGGCCATCCAGACGGTCCGTATCCGCCACCAGTCGCCGTCGGGTAGCGGCCTGCCACCCCCCATCGCCCAGGGCGTGACGAGCGGCCCAGCGCCCCGGCCCGTTCACCGCCCACGGCCCCAGCGCCGCCGTCAGGCTGTTCCGCAGGCCCTCCGGGGCCAGCAGGAAACCGACCCGCAGCCCGGCCAGCCCGAAGAACTTGCCCAACGAGCGCAGCACCACCAGCCCCGGCGCCCCCGCTTCATGAGCGAGACTGGCGGCGCCACCGGCATCGGCGAAGGCCTCGTCCACCACCAGCCAGCCGCCCCGAGCCGCCAGCTCGGCCCACCAGGCCCGCAATCGCGCCTCGGGGATGGCGACACCGACGGGGTTGTGCGGCTGGATGACCACCAGCACATCCAGCCCCTCCAGCGACTCCGGTCCCGCCGGCGGCACCGGCACCACCGTATGACCGGCGCCTTCCCAGGCGCGCCGATGCTCCGCATACCCCGGCGTCACGATGCCGACGCGCCGGCGCCGCCGGAAGCCGTGCGGCAACCACTGCAGCGCTGCCTGTGAACCCGGCACCGGCAACAGCGCCGCGGTGCCGTAATAGGCCGCGGCCGCCGCCTCCAGACCATCCCCCTCCTCCGGGAGTCGCGCCCAGCTGGCCACGGGCGGCGCCGGCACCGGCCACGGGACGGGATTGATCCCGGTGGAGAGATCCAGCCATTCCTCCTCAGGGATGCCGTAGCACCGTGCCACCGCGCGGATGTCGCCACCGTGACGCACGGGGCTCAGTTCAGCCATGCCAGTCCACCCTCCCCGACAACGATCAATGCGACCAGGACCAGGACGGTGCGCCGCACCAGCGCCACCGCCCGCGGGATGGCGGTCCCGTCGGCACACGCACCCGCACCCAGCCGGGGCCGCCACTGCGGCCGCCCATGATAGTCGCTGCGACCGCCCAGACGCACGCCCAGCGCGCCGGCCCCCGCCGCCATCACCGGACCGGCGTTGGGACTCGACCACCGTCCGGCCTGCCGCAGCCAGCAGCGCAGCGCGCCGCGCGTGCGGCCGACGACGGCGTACCCCGCAGCGGTGAGGCGTGCGGGAAGATAGCCCAGCAGATCATCGGTCCGCGCTGCGGCCCAGCCAAAACGGCGGTAACGAGGGGTGCGATACCCCCACATGGCGTCCAGGGTGTTCACCAGCCGAAAGGCCACCACCGCGCCGGCGCCGCCGATCACGAACCAGAACAGGGCGCCGACCACCGCATCGTTGCCGTTCTCCAGGACCGATTCGGTGGTGGCGCGGGCGGCCCCCTCCTCGTCCAGCGCATCGGTATCACGACTGACCAGCCGGGCCACCGCCTCCCGGGCCGCCGGCAACTCCCCTCGGCACAACGGCGCGGCCACGGCCCGGGCGTGGTCGGCGAGGCTGCGCAGGCCCACCGCCCAGTAGAGGACCACGATATTGACCAGCCAGCCGAGCACCGGCCAGCGCGCCAGCCAGCCGATCAGCAGCGCCGGCGGGATCACCAGCAGGAGCAGCGCCAGCGCACCACGCCACCGGCTGTCGCCATGGAGCACGTGCTCCACGGCGACGGCGACGCGGCCGAACAGTGCCAGCGGATGGCGGCGCGGCTCACCGAGCAGGTGGTCCAGCAGCAGGGCCGGGAGGATGACCAGGGTCAGGGTGAACGGCATGAACACTCCGGCGTCGGGGGAGGCGACATTCTACGCTTGTCATGTAGAATCCCGAACCAGTGCGCAATGCCGATGCTTCGTGATAAAGACGATCTGGAGAAGGCCCCTGAGGGCCCCCGGGAGGTGACCCCGTGAAGTCCGAGCCCCCCCTGCAGAGGATCCTGTTCGCCAGCGATCTCTCCGAGCGCGCCGGCGAGGCCGCCGGTAGGGCGGCCCGACTGGCCAGTGACAACGGGGCCAGTTGGGAGGCCATCCACGTCATGCCCTACGTGATGCCGCCGGTGGATAGCTATGACCCCGTCGACCGTGGCGAACTAGAGGAGCGCATGTTCCTGCGGGCCCATTCCGCCCTTCGGGATCAGATCGCCGCGACCGGTACCGATCCGGACACCATCGAGCTCACCGTCCGCACCGGTACCGCCGTCGACACGATCCTCGAGCGCATGGAGGAACAGCAGAGCGATCTGCTGGTCATCGGCACCCACGGCCGCACCACCCTCAATGATCGTTTTCTGGGAAGCACCGCCGATCGCCTCATCCGCCGCGGCCACAAACCGACACTGGTGGTCCGGGAGCCCGCTTCCGCCTCCTATCGACGCGTCCTGGTGGCCACCGACTTCTCGGATCTCTCCACCGTTGCCTTCAACCGCGCCCTGGCGTGGTTCGGTGCCGAACAAGTCCACCTAGTGCACGTGCTCGACACCGTGGATTTCGATCACCTCACGGCCGCCGGGGCCGACCAGCACAGCCTGGAGAACCACTATCGGGATGAGCACGCCGCGCGCGAAGAACGCCTGGCCACCTTCTGTCGTGACAACGGGGTCGACCCCGAGACCCTGGCCGGCTGCGAGGTGGTCTCCGCCTACCCCGCCGAGGGGATCCTGGAGACCACCCATCGTGTCGAGGCGGACCTGATCATGCTCGGCACCCACGGGCGCAACCGGGTCGCCGAGATGTTGCTGGGCAGTGTTGCCATGCGTGTCCTCCATACCGCTCACCGTGATGTTCTGCTAACCTGATGGGAGAGGGTTGACGAGCAGTCAGGAGACTGCGGGAGGTCGGACATGAACAATCCCATCGACGGCACGGCCAGCGCGCGCCAGTACCTGAGCTCCATGGAGCCGGGTTCGGATCGCACGGCCCCGGGCGCCGCCAACCAGGAGGCCGGCGGCGACGCCCTCGGTGCGGCCCCCATTCAGGCCCCCAACGAACAGGCGGTCCGCGACGGCGCGTCGGTGGCTCCGGAGGCCGATCCGACCCGCACCACCACCGAGACCCAGCAGACCGAACCGGGCGAGAACCGCCTGGAGGATCGCCGCCTGGGTAGTCGTTTCGACGCCCACGCCTGAGCCGACCACCCGGCGACCTCATGTCCGCAGACACCACCCCGGAAGAGCCACCCTCGCTGGAAGATCTGAATGACGCCGAATGGGAGACCCTGTGCGACGGCTGCGGCCGCTGCTGCCTGATGAAACGGGAGGACGAGGCCAGCGAACGCGTGATCTACACCGATCGGCCCTGCCCCCAGCTGGATCTCGAGACACTGCGCTGCCGCCACTACGCCGAACGGACCCGCGTCCAGCCCGACTGCCTGGTCCTGACGCCGGCGCTGGTCCGCGCGGTCGCCGACTGGCTGCCGCCGAGCTGTGCTTATCGCTGTGTGGCCGAAGGGCGGGAATTGCCGACGTGGCATCCGCTGCGCAGCGGTGACCCGGCGTCGGTGGTCGACGCCGGCTTCAGTGTTCTCGGCGTTGCGGAACCGGACCGCGGTCAGCCGGCCCAGGTCATCGAATGGTGGGAGGAAGCGATTTGAACATGAGGGCGACCGATCGCCGCCCGCTCCCGAGCGTGGACGACCGGGGAGGCGCGTTCCTCAGGCCATCAGGTCGATCTGGTTGGACTTGCGCTCGGCGGCCTCGGCCTGCTGCTCGGTGACCTTCTCCAGCGCCTTCTCGCTGAGCTCGTCCCGCTGGGCGCGAGCCACTTCCAGCTGCTGAGTGGCCTGTTCCTGCACGCTGGCCGCCTGCTGCATCATCTGGATGGCCAAGGCATTGGCATCATTGCTTACTTGCATGGCGTCATGCTCCCGATGGACTCTTCGACTGATACAACCATAGTGGCTTGAACGTGTTTTTTCAACTTTTTCCGCAAGCCGCCGCTAACCGGGTAACCCGACACCATGCGTGAACAGCTCATCCTGCTCTGCCGACCCGGCTACGAGGGCGATACCGCCGCCGAGGTCCAGGCCACCACCGCCGCCCTCGGGGTCCACGGTTACTGCCGGGCCGTGACGGACAGCGCCGAGGTCCGCTTCCACGCCGCCGGGCCCACCCCGATCACGGACCTGTGGGGCGCGTGGCGACTCGATGACCACATCTTCCCCCGCCAGGCCTTCCTCGGCGATGCCCCTGTGCCACTGCCGGAGCATGACCGCGTCGGTGCCGTGCTGGCACGGCTCGGGGAACAGCCGGTGGCCGATGCCGTGGTGGAAAACCCGGACAACGAGGCCGGCCGCGCCTGGACGCGGCTGGCCAACGCCCTGACCACCCCGCTGCAGAAGGGCCTGGAAAGCCGGGGCTTCTGGCGCCCCGACGATCCGACGGCCCCGCGTCTGCATCTGCTGCTTACCGATGACGGCGCCACCGTCGGCCTGATGCCGGCGGACGCCGACGCCCCGTGGCCCGGCGGCATCCCGCGCCTGCGCCGACCCGGCGACGCCCCCAGCCGCTCCTTCCTGAAACTCGACGAGGCGTGGCACGTCCTGCTCACACCCGAGGAGCGCGAGGCCGCCCTCCAGCCCGGCCAGCAGGCCGTGGATCTGGGCGCCGCCCCCGGTGGCTGGACCTGGCTGCTGACCCGGCGCCATCTGCGGGTCACCGCCGTGGACAACGGCCCCCTGGCCGAGACCGTCATGGCCACCGGCCTGGTGGACCACGTCCGCGCCGACGGCTTCCACTACCGGCCATCCCGCCCGGTGGACTGGATGGTCTGCGACATGGTGGAGAAACCCCACCGCGTCGCCGCCCTGGCCGCCGACTGGCTCGCCGAGGGCCACTGCCGCCACGCGGTGGTCAACCTGAAGCTGCCCATGCGCCAACGCTACGCCACCGTGCGCGCGTGTCTCGACGACATGGCCGCCACCCTCGGCGGCAACGCCACCCTGCGCGCCCGCCACCTCTACCACGACCGCGACGAGATCACCGTCTACGCCGGCTATCCCTGAGCCGTCTCCGACTCCGCCTCGCGGGCCAGCCCCCGGGTCACCATCTCGGTGACATCGGGGGATCCGACGACCCCGGCCAGGCGTTCCAGCTCCGCGTGCATCCGCCCCGCCCGGCCCGACTCCATGCGCGCCCAGCGGGTCAGCGGCTTGACCAGTCGCGCCGCGATCTGCGGATTGCGGCCATCCAGCGCCTCGATCACCTCGCCGAGCAGGGCATAACCGGCCCCGTCGGCGCGGTGGAACACGTCCGGGTTGCGCATGGCGAAGGCGCCGAGCACGGCGCGCACCTTGTTCGGGTTGCCGAGGCTGAAGGCGGGGTGTTCCATCAGCTCACGGACCCGCTCCACGCCGCCCTCCAGCGGGCTGCCGGCCTGGATGGCGAACCACTTGTCCAGCACCAGCGGGTCGTCTTGCCAGCGCGCCTCGAAATCGGCCAGTGCCGCCGCGCCCTCGGCCGTGCCGCTGTTGGCGAGCAGGCGCAGCGCGGTGAGGCTGTCGGTCATGTTGTCGGCGCCGTCATAGTGCGCACGGCAGGCGGCCAGTGCTTCGGGATCCGGTGCCTCTCCCGCCGGCGCGGCCATCAGATAGGCCAGCGCGATGCCGGCCAGGGCGCGCCGGGCCACCGCATCCGGTTCGAAGCGGTACGCCCCCCGCTGGTGGGTCTGCCGGTAGAGCGCCCACCACTGCGCGCGCAGCTCCTGCCCCAGGGCCACCCGCATGGCCTCGCGCGCCCGGTGGACGGCCTCGGGATCCAGCGGCTCCATCCATTCGCCCAGCTGCCCCTCGTCGGGCAGGGTCAGCAGCCGCGCGGAGAGCGCCGGATCCGCCATGGCCGCCTCCAGCGAGCGGGCAAAGGCCTCGCGCACCACCTCCGGCAGACGCGGCGCCTCGCCGGCGGCCGCCCGTTCGGCCTCGGCCAGTAGGTGGTGGCGGGCCAGACGCTGCCCCGCCTCCCAACGGTTGAACGGGTCCTCATCGTGGCTCATCAGGCGGGCCAGCTCGGCGTCGGTGTAGTCGTAGTGCACCACCACCGGCGCCGAGAAGCCGCGCAACAGGGAGGGAATCGGGGCCGACGGCACGTCGACGAAGCGGTAGCGCTCCTCCTCATGGCGCAGCAACAGCACCCGCGAGGCCCCCACCGCCGCCGCCTCGCCGTCGAGACGCAGCGGCACCGCATAGCCCTCGGCGGTGAGCAAGCCCATGGCCAGCGGGATCGGCAGCGGCTCCTTGTGCGGCTGACCGGGGGTCGCCGGCGTCCACTGGCGGATCACCAGATCGGCGACCCCCTGCGCGGCATCGTAGTGACAGGTCACGCGCACCTGCGGCGTCCCCGCCTGGCTGTACCAGAGGCGGAAGTGGCCCAGGTCGACACCGTTGGCCTCCTCCATGGCCGCCAGGAAATCCTCCACCGTCACCGCCTGGCCATCGAAGCGCTCGAAGTAGCGATCACTGCCGCGCCGGAACCCCTCGGCACCGAGCCGCTGGTACAGCATGCCGACCACCTCGGCGCCCTTCTCGTACACCGTCGGCGTATAGAAGTTGTTGATCTCCATGTACTCGCCCGGACGCACCGGGTGCGCCGTCGGCCCCGCGTCCTCGGGGAACTGCGCCGCGCGCAGGCGGTTCACCGTATCGATGCGATGCACCGCCGCCGAGCCGGTGGTCGCCATGAACTGCTGCTCGCGGAAGACGGTGAACCCCTCCTTCAGCGACAGCTGGAACCAGTCGCGGCAGGTCACCCGGTTGCCGCTCCAGTTGTGGAAGTACTCGTGGCCGATGATCGCCTCGATGCTCTCGTAGTCGGCATCGGTGGCGGTGTCCGGGCGGGCGAGGACGCACTGGGAGTTGAAGATGTTCAGCCCCTTGTTCTCCATCGCCCCCATATTGAAGTCGTCCACCGCCACGACCATGTA
>CAZGJO010000019.1:0-19103 GCA_964525685.1 uncultured Ectothiorhodospiraceae bacterium
CTCCCGTCTGGTTGTCCGATGTCTGTTTGGTGCCGATTCTTCGTATGGGCTCAGGCCCGTGCATCCCTTGCGGCCGAGCTTGTCAGAAACGCATCTGGAAGCCGAGATTCGCATAGGCGCTCCGGGGTATGTCGTCGTCGCCGCTCTCCACGGTCTCGTCGGAGAGGGCGACATCCAGTGATACGACACCGAGCCAGTTAAGGCCGAGGCTGTAGTAGCTCAGCTCGGTGCCGGTCCGGTTCTCGCGGTACCCCAGACGCAGGTCCGGGACCCACTTCATATACCACGGCATGCTTACCGCCGCACTGTAACTGAGCCACTGATACTCGGCCCCGGTCATGTCGGTGACGCTGTCGTTATCGTAGCTTACCGCCAGGGTATAACGGTGCTGGCTGTCGTGGAGGGCCCCCTCGAAGCGGACCTGATCCTCCATGGTCCAGCTTTCGGACGGCGGAACCCGATCCGCGTAGGCCGCGGTCTCGATGTCGGGGTAGTCGAACTCGGGTTCGTTGATGTTCAGCCAGCTGACCCCGCCGGTGAAGTAGCTCGACTGGTAGACGGCGCCGAGGTCGAAGCCGAGGCTCGAACTGCTTTCGGCGTTGTCGTCCAGGTCGTCACTCAGTGTGTCCTCGGCCTCTTCACCGCCGGCCAGGTGGTTCAGCGTGCGGTAGAGCTCGACGTCGTAGTGGTTGACCCGGCCGCCGACGTGCACGGTGCGGTTGCTGTGTTCCTGAACCCGCAGGGCACCGCTGACGGAGGTGCGGATGCTCTGTCCGCCCTGCAGATAGGCGGCGGCCTCGAAGGCGTCGTCGTCGCCAGCCTTCAGTTTGTCCTGGTCGACCCCGTTGTTGAGCACGGTCAGACGGCCGTGGAGGTCAAGGGCCGCGTCGACGCCGAAGGCCCAGCCGGCGTCGGCCCGGCCGACGATGAGCGGCATCAGTGGCCGGGCGTGGATCTGGAGGCCGAGGTAGCCGTCTTCTTCGAGACTGGTCAGCGAAGCATCGAGGTTATCGGCGGTTTGGTCCACCCGCTCATCGAGAAAATCTTGGAGATCGTTTTCCTCGGTGTTTTCGTCGACTTCCAAGCCGGGGAAACGGTCCTCCAGCTCCTCCAGTATGTCCTGTTGCTCGTCAGGCTCAGCGTCATCGAACTCGGCCGTTGCCGTCCCAAGAAAGGCCAGATCATCCAGATCCTGCAAGGTATCGTCGAAGGTATCCGTGAAGTTGTCCAGGTCTCCCAGCTCGTAACCGAAGCCGGCCGAGACGATGCCCATCTGGAAGCCGACACGCGGCGAGGCGGTCAGCCCGGCCGGGTTGTTGCCGATGGTGTAGATGGAGTCGAAGTGGCTGCCGTCGCCGAGGGTGGAACCGCCGCTCAGGGGCAGTCCACCGGCCATGGCGTTGCCGGTGGCGAACAGGGCGGCCACCGCTACGGCCGTCGGCAGCAGGCGTGGTCTCGTACCGCGACCGGGTCGTTCAACGAACTGCGTTGGTTGCTCGGGGGAAATGGATGCCAACGTCCTCGCCCTCACTGGTCCTGAATGGGTCCCACAGGGGAATGAGTTCAAGTATAGGCCAGCTTTCCCCCTCCGGGAAGAGGTGGGTATGGATAATTTCCATCCGGATGGCTGAACGACCACGGGGTGTGGCCTTCGGGGCATGATACGTCGGGAAAATGGCGCTCCCAAGGGGACTCGAACCCCTGTTTCCGCCGTGAGAGGGCGGCGTCCTGGACCACTAGACGATGGGAGCTGAACAGTCGGCGTACGACCCGGCCGGTGGGCTGTCCGCCCCGCCGGCCAAGTGTGGTATTATACCCGGATGATCGGCTGGCTCAAGAGTACCATCACGAAAATCGTCGGCGACCGCCCGTCCCGGGGGCCGCGCATCGTGCCCCGGGCCGAGCACGGGGTCTCCCGCTCCCTGCTCAGCGACAATGTCCTGAAGGTCCTCACCCGGCTCCACAAGCACGGCTACGCCGCCTACATGGTCGGCGGCGGCGTGCGCGATACCCTGCTGGGGCGCGAGCCCAAGGACTTCGACGTGGCCACCGACGCCACGCCGGAAGAGGTGCGCGCGCTGTTCCGCAACAGCCGGGTCATCGGCCGGCGCTTCAAGCTGGTCCACGTGCGCTTCGGCCCGGAGATCATCGAGGTGGCCACCTTCCGCGGCGACGGCGCCGGGGCCGACAGCCGCGACCACGACACCCGGGGCGACGGCATGGTGGTGCGCGACAACGTCTACGGCACCCTGGAAGAGGATGCCTGGCGGCGCGATTTCACCATCAACGCCCTCTACTACAACATCGCCGACTTCTCCGTGGTCGACTACTGTGGCGGCCTCGACGACCTGGAGGCGGGCCTGCTGCGCCTCATCGGCGACCCGGACACCCGCTTCCGCGAGGACCCGGTGCGGATCCTCCGCGCCATCCGCTTCTCCGCCAAGCACGGCTTCCGCGTCGAGCGTGAGACCGAGGCGCCCATGCGCGAGCTCGGCGAGCTTCTCAACGGGGTGCCGCCGGCGCGGCTGTTCGAGGAGGTGCTCAAGCTCTTCCTCGGCGGCGCGGCGGTCTCCAGTTACGAACTGTTGCGCTACTACGACGTCTTCCGGGTGCTGTTCCCGCTCACCGAGGAGGCGCTGCAGCAGGAGGAGGAGGGCTTCCCGCTCATCTTCCTGGTGCGCGCGCTGGAGAACACCGATCGCCGGGTGGCCAACGGCCAGCCGGTGACCCCCGCCTTCCTCTTCGCCGCGCTGCTCTGGGAGCCGGTGCGCCAGGAGGCGGCGCTTCTGCGCAAACAGGGGAAGAAGAGCGCCAACCAGGCCATGCAGGACGCCTGCGAGTCGGTCATCGGCCGCCAGGTGCGCCACGTCGCCTTTCCCAAGCGCTTCAGCATGGCCGCCCGGGAGATCTGGCTGCTCCAGGGGCGTTTCGAGCAGCGCGGCGGCCGGCGGGCGTGGAAGCTCATGGAGCATCCGCGCTTTCGTGCCGCCTATGACTTCCTGGTGCTGCGCGCCCGCGCCGGCGAGGCCGGTGACGCCGGCGACGAGCTGGCCGACTGGTGGACGCGCTTCCAGGACGCCGATGAGGCGGAGCGCGAGGCGATGGTCGAAGCGGTGGCGCCGTCCGGCAAGGGCGGCAAGCGCGCGAAGGGCCGTGGTGGTCGTCGGAAACCGGCCGCCGAGGCGCCGCTGGACGCGGTGGCCGAGGAGGAGGCGGTCTACGCGGAGGCCGCGGATGGCGCCGCCGATGATGGGGCGTCCGAGGACGACGACGACGCCCCCCGCAGCCATTCCGGCTACAACCGCAGTGGTCGCAAGCGGCGCGGCCGCCGGGGCGGGCGCGGCAAGCGCTCGAAACAGAACAGCGAGGCCGGGGACGGCGGTAACGCCGACGCCGGCGAGGGAACGAACGAGGGCGCCGGCGAGGCATGAACCGTCGCCCGGCCTGGGTCGCCCTGGGGGCCAACCTGGGCGAGCCGCACCGGCAGGTGGCGGCGGGCTTCGACGCCCTGGCGACCCTGCCCGACACGGTGCTGGAGGCCCGCTCCCGGATCTGGCGCTCACGCCCCCTGACCCCGCCCGGGGAATCCCCCGACGACCAGCCCGATTACGCCAATGCCGTGGCGCGCCTGACGACCGGGCTGGCGCCGGCGGCGCTGCTGGATGCCCTCCACGGGCTGGAGGCCGCCGCCGGCCGGGTCCGCGAGCGTCACTGGGGCCCGCGTCTCCTCGATCTGGACCTGCTGCTCCACGATGACGTGCGCAGCGACACCCCCGCCCTGCGTCTGCCCCATCCCGGATTGTTGGTCCGCGATTTCGTGCTGTATCCTCTGGCGGATATCGACCCTCGGCTGATCCTGCCCAACGGCCTGACCGTGGCGGCGCAGCTGGACGAACTGCCGGCCGGCGAGCGGCCGGTGCCCCGGGAGGACGCGGATGACTGAATCGGCGACCCGCTTCATCGTCGTGGAAGGACCCATCGGTGTGGGCAAGACCAGCCTCGCCCGGCGCCTGGCGGCCAGTTTCGGCAGTGACCTGCTGCTGGAGGGCCCGGAGGAGAATCCCTTCCTGCCGCGCTTCTATGCGGATCCGAAGAGCCACGCCATGCCGACCCAGCTGTCGTTCCTGCTGCAGCGGGTGCGCCAGCTGGAGGCGTTGCAGCAGGCCGACCTGTTCCGCCCGGTGCAGGTGGCCGACTACCTGCTGGAGAAGGACCGGCTGTTCGCCGAGCTGACCCTGGACGCCAGCGAGCTGGAGCTCTACGACCGTATCGCCGAGCGGCTGGTGGAGCGGCTGCCGGTGCCGGATCTGGTCATCTACCTGCAGGCGCCGGTGCCGGTGCTGCAGGAGCGGATCCGTCAGCGCGGGCGCGACTACGAGCGCGACATGGAGACGGCCTTCCTGGAGCAGCTATCCGACGCCTACACCCGCTTCTTCCACCATTACGACAGTGCGCCGCTGCTGATCGTGAACGCCGCCGAGGCCGATTTCGTCCACAGTGACGAGGAGTACGGGCTGCTGCTGGAGCAGGTGCGCACGCCGCGCCACGGCCGCCACTTCTTCAATCCCGCCCCGCTGGGGCTCTAGCCGAGAAACGAGGAGCATCGCCATGTCCATCGCCTCCCTGGCCGCATTGCAACAGCTCAAGGACGCCGGCGAACCCATCGCCAGCCTGACGGCCTACGACGCCAGCTTCGCCAGCCAGCTTGCCGCCGCCGGGGTCGACATGATCCTGGTGGGGGATTCCCTGGGCATGGTGGTGCAGGGCCACGAGACCACCGTGCCGGTGACCATGGACGCCATGGTCTACCATACCGCCGCCACGCGCCGGGGCAGCGGCAATGTGCCGGTGGTCGCCGATCTGCCCTTCCTGGCCTACCGCGATCCGGAGTATGCGCTGGACTGCGCCGGCCGCCTGATGCAGGAGGGCGGGGCGCACGGCGTCAAGGTCGAGGGGGCCGGCGATGCGGTGAAGGTGGTCCAGCGGCTGACCACGCAGGGGATCCCGGTCTGCGCCCATCTCGGGCTGCAGCCGCAGTCGGTCTTCAAGCTGGGCGGCTACCGGGTCCAGGGGCGGGAGCAGATCGCCGCCAAGGCGATGATCAACGACGCCCACGCCCTCGAGGTCGCCGGTGCCGACTGTCTGGTGCTGGAGGCCGTGCCGCGCGAACTGGCGGGGCGGATCCGCGCCGAGCTGCGGATCCCCGTCATCGGCATCGGGGCCGGGTGCGACTGTGACGGGCAGGTGCTGGTCCTCTACGACATGCTCGGGATCACCCGGCACGCCCCGCGCTTCAGCCACGACTTCCTGTCCGGGAACAAGGGCGTCGCCGAGGCCCTGCGCGCCTATGTGGCGGCGGTCAAGGACGGCAGCTTCCCGGCGCCGGAGCACGGCTTCGACTAGACTCCCCCGTGTGGGCCCGGGGGTTGTTCTCCAAGGTGAATGCGCGATGCTGACCGAACATGCCATCAAGAATACCCGTTCCGCGGTCGCCGGCTGGCGCAAGCGGGGCGAGTACGTGGCCCTGGTGCCGACCATGGGCAACCTCCATGACGGCCACATGGAGCTGGTGAAGCAGGCTCGCCAGCGCGCCGATCGGGTGGTGGTGAGCCTGTTCGTGAATCCGCTGCAGTTCGGTCCCGGGGAGGACTACGAGCAGTATCCGCGCACCCTGGAGGCCGACGGGTTCCGGCTGGCGGAGGCCGGGGTCGACCTGCTCTTCGCGCCGGAAGCCGACACCCTGTATCCACCCCATCCCACCTGGGAGCATACCCGGGTGGAGGTGCCGGGGTTGTCGGAGATCCTCTGCGGCGAGGGCCGTCCCGGCCACTTCCGGGGGGTGGCCACGGTAGTGAGCAAGCTGTTCAACATCGTCGGCCCCGATGTCGCCTACTTCGGCGAGAAGGACTACCAGCAGCTGCTGGTGATCCAGCGTCTGGTCGCGGACCTCTGCCTGCCGGTGGAGGTGGTGGCCGTGCCGACGGTGCGTGAATCCGACGGCCTCGCCCTCAGCTCGCGTAATCAGTACCTCTCCGACGAGGAACGCCAACGGGCGCCGGCCCTGTATGCCGCCCTGCGCGCGGCGCGGGACCGCCTGCGTGGCGGCGAAAGCGACTTCACGGCCGTCGAGGCGGAAGGGTGGGCGGCCCTGGAGGCGGCGGGCTTCGAGCCCGAGTACTTTGCGGTGCGCCGGGCCGCCGATCTGGCGGTGCCGAAGTACCGTGATCGGGCCCTGGTGGTGCTGGCCGCCGCCCGGCTGGGCAGCGCCCGCCTCATCGACAACCTGGTCGTGAACGGTTGATCGAGAAAAATCAGGGGCCTGGCGTTTCCCGCAGGGAAGACGGGATTGAAAAACGCCCATCGGAGCGGCATACTTTCCGGCTCACCAAAGACGTCTGCTCGAGGAACCGGCCCCATGGATCTGACACTGCTGAAGGCCAAGCTGCATCGTGCCGTGGTCACCCATGCCGAGGTGGATTACGAGGGCTCCTGCGCCATCGACAGTGACCTGCTGGAGGCGTCGGGGATCCGGGAATACGAGCAGATCCACATCTACAACGTCGCCAACGGCGAGCGGTTCGTCACCTACGCCATCCGCGCCGAGGCCGGCAGCGGCATCATCTCGGTGAACGGCGCCGCCGCCCATCGCGCCAGCCCCGGCGACGCGGTGATCATCTGCGCCTATGCCGTGCTCTCCGAGGCCGAGGCCGACAGCTTCCAGCCGACCCTGGTCTATTTCGACACCGAGCGCGGCGACAACCGCCCGACCCGAATCAAGCACGCCATCCCCGTCCAGGCCGCCTGAGTGAAGCGGTAGCCGCCTTTCTTCCCCGCCGCGGGAATGGGGACTGTCCCCGTTTTCAGCCCGTGTTGCGCATACCCGCCGCGATGGCGTTGATGGTGCGCAGCAGGGGGTCCATCCAGCGTTCGCGTTCCGCCTCGTCGGTCTCCTCGCTGCGGGTGCGTTCGAGCAGCCGGAACTGGATGTGGTTGAGGGGATCCAGGTAGGGATTGCGCCGGGTCAGCGAGAGCATCAGGGCGGGCGTCTCCTCCAGCAGCGTCTCGTGGCCCGCCACCGCCAGGACCTGCTCCAGGGTGCGCTGGTACTCGTCGCGCACCGCGTCGTAGACGCGCTCGGCGGTGTCGGGGTCCTCGCAGAGGCCGGCGTAGTAGGCGGCGATGTTCATCTCCGCCTTGAACAGCGACATCTCGGTGTTGGCCAGCAGACTGCGGAAGTAGGGCCACTCCCGGTACATCTTCTGCAGTTTTTCCAGGCGTTCGGGATCGTTCGCCCGCCATGTCTCCAGGGCGCTGCCGATGCCGAACCAGGCGGGCAGGGTGTGGCGCGACTGCGCCCAGGCGAAGACCCAGCCGATGGCGCGCACCGACGCCTTGGAGCGGTCCTGCTTGCTGCGGTGTGACGGCCGTGAGCCGATGTTGAGCAGCCCGATCTCGTTGATCGGCGTGGCCTCGTAGAAGTAGTCCAGGAAGCCCGGTGTGTCGTCGGTGAGGGTGCGGTAGACGCGCTCGCCCTCGCCGGCGAGGTCGTCCATGATGGCGAGGTACTCGTCGCGGTCCTCGCGATACTCGGTGACCACGTTGCGGCTCGCCTTCATCAGGCCGGTGACGCCCATGCTCAGTTCGTAGACCGCCGTCTCCAGGTTGGAGTACTTGTAGGTCAGCACCTCGCCCTGTTCGGTGAACTTGATGCGACCGTTCACCGTGCCCGGCGGCTGGGCGATGATGGACTCGTGGGTCGGTCCGCCGCCGCGCCCCAGGGTGCCGCCGCGGCCGTGGAACAGGCGCGTTTCCACACCGCGCTCCTGCGCCAGCCGGGTGATGGACTTCTGGGCGTTGTAGAGGTTCCAGGAGGAGGAGACGATGCCGCCGTCCTTGCACGAGTCGGAGTAGCCGAGCATGACCTCCTGGAGGTTGCCGGAGGCGGTCAGCAGCTCGCGGTAGACCGGCACGTCCAGCAGCCGCGCCATGACCGGCTCGATGTGGTCGAGGTCCTCGATGGTCTCGAACAGCGGCGCCACCTGCAGATGGCAGTACCAGCCGTCGTCGCGGCGCCCCACCAGCCCGGCCAGGCAGCCGAGCAGGATGACCTCCAGCACGTGGCTGGCGGCATGGGTCATGGAGATGACGTACTGGCCGAAGGCGTGCGGGCTGACCTCGTCGCGCATGCGCGCCATCACCTCCAGGGTCTCCAGGGTCTCGCGGTGCGCCTCCGGCATGACGTCGACCTTGAAGCCGCGCCGTTTCTCGGGGTCGGCGATGAGCCGGGCCAGCCAGTCGATGCGGCTGTCCTCGTCCAGGTCGCGGTAGTCCGGCAGGCCGTCGGCCAGCTCGAACAGATTGGCCACCGCCTCGCTGTGGCGGGTGGACTCCTGGCGCACGTCCAGACGGACCAGGTAGAAGCCGAAGGTCTCGGCGATGCGGATGAGATCCTTCAGCTCGCTGCGGGCGGAGCGCTCGTCGCCGTGGTGGATCAGCGAGTCGCGGATCAGGTAGAGGTCCCGGAGGAACTCGTTCTCGTGGTTGTAGGTGTCGCTGAAACGCGGCTCGTTGGGGCGATCGTAGAGGCGTGCGTCCACCCGCTCGAGGTTGTGGCGGATGCGGTGGCGCATGATGAAGAGCTTGCGCCGATAGGGCTCGGCGTCGTAGCGCGTGGGCTGATCGGCGAAGACGTCGGGGAAGCGCACGTCGTCGGCGGCCAGCGATTCCAGGAAGGCCGGTGACGGGTCGCAGAGGGCGCGCGCGTGGGTCAGTCGGTAGCTGAGATCGGTGACCCGGCGCAGGTATTCGCGCAGCACCTCGCGGTGCTGGAGGCGTACCGCCAGGGCGGTGGTCTCCGGCTTCACGAAGGGGTTGCCGTCGCGGTCGCCGCCGATCCAGGAGCCGAAGCTCAGGAAGCTCGGGACCTCCACCGGCCGGCCATCGGCCCGCTGCTGGTCGCCGTAGATCCGGCGGACCCCCTTCTCGATGTTGCGATAGGTCTCCGGCACGGCGGTGAACAGGCTCTCGCGGAAGTAGTAGAGGCCGTTCTTGATCTCGTCGCGCACCTGGGGTTTGTGGGCGCGCACCTCGTCGGTCTTCCAGAGCACCTCGATCTGGGTCTGCAGCTCCTCGGTGACCGCTTCTCGCTCTTCCGGGTTGAGCCGGCTGGAGTCGAGCTTCTGGGAGATGAGGAAGATCCGGCGCAGGGACTCCATGATGGTCCGCCGCCGCGACTCGGTGGGGTGCGAGGTGAAGACCGGGCGATAGATCAGATGCTCCAGCAGCACCTGGAGCTGGTCGGCGTCCATGCCCTGTTCACGGAACTGGCGCAGGGTGGCGTCGAAGGAGCCGGTCCACAGCGGCCCGCCGCGATGGAGCTGGCGGCGGCGCTGGTGGTGGAAGAAGGCCTCCTCGACCACGTTCACCAGGCTGAAGTAGACGTTGAAGGCGCGGACCACATGGGCAAGGGTGTCGGGGTTCAGCTCGTCGATGAGGCCCATGAGGCGCTGGCGGCGGGCGGGATCGTCGCCCTTGCGCAGATCGATGAAGCCCTTGCGGAGGTCTTCCACGGCGCTGTAGACGTCTTCGCCGGCCTGCTCCCGCAGGACGTTGCCGAGCAGGGTGCCCAGCAGTTTGACGCGCGAGCGGAGCTGTTTGTCGGTCTGCGGTTCGGTCATGGGGTCGAGCGCCTGTCCTTGAAAGAGCCGGCCATTATACCGGAAATGTGCAATGGGTCACGGGACTGGCGCCCCCCGTGTCGGGCTTCTAAGATGGACCCAGAGAGCGCCCGTGCCCAGAGAAGGAGAGACCATGCCCCGTTTGACCGAACTGCCCACCTGGCCGGAACTGCGGGACCACGCCCGCACCTGGGACGAGGTCCATCTGCGCGAGCTGTTCGAGACCGAGCCGGAGCGCTTCGAGTACTTCCACCTGAACTTCGCCGACGCCCTGCTGCTGGACTATTCCCGCCAGCCGGTGAGTGGCATGACCCTGGCGCTGCTTCAGCGCCTGGCCCGGGAGGCGGATCTCCCCGGCGCGGTGGAGCGGCTGTTCAACGGCGAGGCGGTGAACGCCACCGAGGGGCGGGCGGCGCAGCACGCCGCCCTGCGCCACCCCGGGCCCGGCCCGGTGTACGCCGAGGGCGAGGACGTGATGCCGGCGATCCGGGCGGCGCGGGAGCAGATGCGGCGCACCGTGGCGGCGGTCCACGGCGGCGACTGGGTCGGGGCCACCGGGCGGCCCATCCGCCATGTGGTGAACATCGGCATCGGCGGCTCCGATCTCGGCCCGGCGATGGTCTGCGAGGCGCTGAAGCCGTGGGCGCGGCCCGGGATCGAGACCCGTTTCCTTTCCAACATCGACGACGGCCACGTCGCCGATATCCTCGGCGCCGTCGATCCGGAGACGACCCTGTTCATCGTCGCCTCGAAGTCGTTCGGCACCCAGGAGACCCTGACCAACGCCCGCACCGCCCGCGCCTGGTTGCTGAACGCGCTGGCCGACCACGAGGTCGCCGAGGCCGAGGCGATCCGCCGCCACTTCGTCGCCGTCAGCGCCAATGTCGACGCGGCGGTCGCGTTCGGCATCGACGCCGACAACGTCTTCGCCTTCTGGGACTGGGTCGGCGGGCGCTATTCGCTGTGGTCGCCCATCGGTCTGCCCATCGCCCTGACGGTGGGCATGGACCATTTCGAGGCGCTGCTGGCCGGCGCCCACGCCATGGACGAGCACTACCGCCACGAGCCGCTGGAGACCAACCTGCCGGCGACCCTCGCCCTGCTGGCGCTGTGGCAGCACAACGGCCTCGGTGTCGAGAGCCACGCCATCCTCCCCTACGCCCAGAACCTGCGCCTGTTCCCCGACTACTTCCAGCAGGGCGACATGGAGAGCAACGGCAAGAGCACGACCCTGGACGGTCGGCCGGTGGACTACACCACCGGCCCGGTGCTCTGGGGCGGCACCGGCACCAACGGCCAGCACGCCTTCTTCCAGCTGCTCCATCAGGGCACCCGGCGGGTGAGCCTCGATTTCATCGCCGCCGCCGAGCCGACGCCGGTGGCCGACCCGGCCCTGACCGGGCCGCTGGCCGAGCACCACCGCATCCTGCTCTCCCACTTCTTCGCCCAGACCCGGGCGCTGATGCGCGGCAAGACGGAGGAGGAGGTGCGCGCCGAGCTGGCGGCGAAGGGCACCGACCCGGCGCGCATCGACGCCCTGGCGCCGCACATGACCCTGGCCGGCAACCGGCCCAGCACCACGCTGCTGCTGCGCCGCCTCGACCCGTGGACCCTGGGGGCGCTGATCGCCCTCTACGAGCACAAGATCCACGCCCTCTCGGTGCTCTGGGATACCAACGCCTTCGATCAGTGGGGTGTGGAATTCGGCAAGCAGACCGCCGCCCGGGTGCTGCCGGCGCTGGAGGAGGGCGGGGAAGCGAGTGACGCCGACCTCGACAGCGCCACCCGCGGGCTGCTCCAGCGCTACCGCGACTGGGGCTGAGCCGCCTCGCCCCTCGATCCGGTCCGCCGCGTGATCCCGGCCCGACGTGGTTGAGCCGCTGTCACCCGCGCGGTAGGCTCCGGACAACGGAAACGCAACGAGCGAGGAGAGCAGCGGAATGGCCGAGTGGGATACCGAAGACGTCGGCGAGGAGAAGTACACCACCATCGCCCGGGTCATCTACGTCCTTTACCTGGTGGGGCTGGTCTTCGGCGTCACCGCCCTGATCGGGCTGGTGATGGCCTACCTCTATCGCAGTGACGCCCCCGGCGACTGGCTGCGCGAGAACTTCACCTTCCAGATCCGCACCTTCTGGATCGGCCTGCTCTACCTGCTTGTCGCCTCGGCGCTGACACCGCTGGGGATCGGCTTCCTGCTGATCCTGGCGTGGATCGTCTGGGTGGTGATCCGCTGCGTGAAGGGGCTCAAGGCCGTCGACCGGCGTCGTGCGCCCGACAACGTCCGCAGCTGGTTGTTCGGCTGAGAACACGGGTCCAGGTCGTGGTTCGTTGACACGAATCTCGTGCGCCACTATGTTCGTGCCATGAAGAATGTAACCATCACCCTGGACGAAGAAACCGCGCAGTGGGTCCGTGTCGAGGCGGCCAAGCACGGCACCAGCGTCTCACGTCTGGTGGGCGAGATGTTGCACGAGCGTCGGCAACGGGAGACGGCATACCAGTGCGCCGCGCAACGCTACCTCGGGCGCCAACCGACACCGCTGAAGTCGGCTGGTGAACGCTATCCCGACCGCGAAGCGCTCCATGACCGATCGCTACTTCGTTGATACCAACCTGTTGGTCTATGCCAGGGACAGTTCAGAGACAGAAAAGCAGCCCATTGCCGAGCAATGGATGAGCTCTCTCTGGGAGGCCCGCAGTGGATGCCTGAGCACCCAGGTTCTGCAGGAGTATTACCAGGTTGTCACTCGTCGCCTGTCTCCCGGATTGCCGCCCTCCGTCGCCCGTGATGACGTGCGCGATCTCTGGTGCTGGAACCCGGTTGTTGTCGACGAGGCGGTCATTGAACGGGCCTGGTGGGTGGAAGACAGGCTGGGGTTCTCCTGGTGGGATTCATTGATCGTCGGCGCCGCCCTGTCGGCCGAATGCCGTTACCTGCTCAGTGAAGACATGCAACATGGTCAGGTCATCAACGGACTCACCCTGTTGAACCCCTTCATGGGAAGGTAGTGAAGCGGCCGCAGCGCCGTGCCAATGCCCGCAAGGCTCCCCTCCCGCCCCGCAGACAGGTAGACTGCGCCCCCATGCGCCGCCAGGACTTCCACTACGCTCTCCCCGACGAGCTCATTGCCCAGAGCCCCGCCGATCGGCGCAGTGCCAGCCGCCTGCTCGATCTGCGCGGTACCGAGGCGGTCGACGCCCGCTTCACCGACTTGCCCGGGATGCTGAACCCCGGCGACTGCCTTGTGTTCAACGACACCCGCGTGGTCCCGGCCCGTCTGCTGGGGCGGAAGGAGAGCGGTGGCCGGGTCGAGGTGCTGGTGGAGCGCATCCCCGGCACCGACCGGCGCGACGACGACGCCCCGGTGCGCGCCTTCATCCGCGCCAGCAAGGCGCCGAAGGCCGGCACTCGCCTGTGGCTGGAAGAGGCGGTGGCCGCCGAGGTGGTGGGACGCGATGAGGGCCACTTCCTGCTCCGCTTCGACGACCCGCGCTCGCCGCTGGCGATCCTCGAGGCCCACGGCCGCCTGCCGCTGCCGCCCTATATCGAGCGCGAGCCCGACGCCGCCGATCGCGAGCGTTACCAGACCCGCTTCGCCCGTGAGCCGGGAGCGGTGGCCGCCCCCACCGCCGGTCTCCACTTCGACGATGAGCTGATGGCGCGGCTGGCGGCGGCCAGCGTCGACACCGCCACGGTGACCCTCCACGTCGGCGCCGGCACCTTCGAACCGGTGCGGGTCGACGACCTGGATGAACACCGGATGCACAGCGAATTCGCCGTGCTGACGCCGGAGACGGCGGAGCGGCTCAACGCGGTGCGCGCCGCCGGCGGTCGGGTGGTGGCGGTGGGCACAACCAGCCTGCGGGTGCTGGAGTCGGCCGGCGAGGCGGGGCGGCTGCACCCCTTTCGCGGCGAGACCGACATCTTCATCCGCCCCGGCTACGCCTTTCAGGCCACCGACGCCCTGATCACCAACTTCCACCTGCCGGAGTCGACCCTGATGATGCTGGTCTGCGCCTTCGGCGGCCATCGGCGGGTGATGGACGCCTACGCCCACGCGGTGGCGGCGCGCTACCGCTTCTTCAGCTACGGCGACGCCATGCTGATCCACCCGGAGGGGCCATGAGCCACATGCAGTTTCGGGTCGACGCAACCGACGGCGCCGCGCGCACCGGCGAGCTGGTCTTTCCGCGCGGCCGGGTGCCGACCCCGGCGTTCATGCCGGTGGGCACCTACGGCACGGTGAAGGCGATGACCCCGGAGGAGGTCGCCGCCACCGGCGCCGGGATCATCCTCGGCAACACCTTCCACCTGATGCTGCGCCCCGGCACCGAGGTCATTGAGGCCCACGGCGACCTTCACGACTTCATGCACTGGGAGGGGCCGATCCTCACCGACTCCGGCGGTTTCCAGGTCTGGAGCCTCGGCGAGATGCGCAAGATCACCGAGGAGGGGGTCCACTTCCGCTCGCCGGTGAACGGCGATCGGATCTTCATGGGGCCGGAGGAGTCCATGGCGGTGCAGCGAGCGCTGGGTGCCGACGTGGTGATGATCTTCGACGAATGCACGCCGTACCCGGCCGACGCGGCGACTGCGCGCGCCTCCATGGAGCTCTCCCTGCGCTGGGCCGAGCGCAGCCGGGCGGCCCACGGCGACAACCCGGCGGCGCTGTTCGGCATCATCCAGGGCGGCATGCACGACGACCTGCGCGCCGAGTCGCTGGCCGGGCTGACCGCCATCGGCTTCGATGGCTACGCCATCGGCGGGCTGTCGGTGGGTGAGCCCCACGAGCTGATGCTGCGGGTGCTCGACGACCTGACCCCGCGCATGCCGGCCGACAAGCCGCGCTACCTGATGGGGGTGGGGCGGCCGGAGGACCTGGTCGAGGCGGTGCGCCGCGGCGTCGACATGTTCGATTGCGTGATGCCGACCCGCAACGCCCGCAACGGCCACCTGTTCACCCACAGCGGGGTGGTGCGCATCCGCCACGCCGTCCACCGCCTGGACACCGGGCCGGTGGACCCCGACTGCGACTGCCCCACCTGCCGCCACTACAGCCGCGCCTACCTGCGCCACCTGATGCGCAGCAACGAGATCCTCGGGGCGCGGCTGGCGACCACCCACAACCTGCACTATTACCAGACGCTCATGGCGGGGTTGCGCGCGGCGATTGCGGACGGGACACTGGCAGACTTCGTGGCCGATTTCTACGCGCGGCGCTCGCAGCCCGTGCCGTCTATGGCATAATGCCGGCCTCATTTTTCGACCTGACGCCGTCAACGGGGGTTACTTATGGACTTCTTCATTTCCAGTGCCATGGCGCAGCAGGGCACTCCCCAGGAACCCAGCCTGCTGGCCAGCCTGCTGCCGCTGATCATCTTGGTGGTGCTGTTCTACTTCCTGCTCATCCGGCCGCAGATGAAGCGGGCCAAGGAGCATCGCAACATGGTCTCGAGCCTGGATCGGGATGACGAGGTGGTCACCGGCGGCGGCATCGTCGGCCGTATCACCGATCTCGGCGATCAGTACCTGACCGTGGAGATCGCCGAGGGCACCGAGGTGAAGGTGCAGCGGGACACGGTGACCTCGGTCCTGCCCAAGGGCACCATGAAGGACCTCTGAGCGCTCCATGAACCGTTACCCCCTCTGGAAATACCTGCTCATCCTGGTGATCGTCGTGGGGGCGGGGCTCTACGCCCTGCCCAACCTCTACGGCGAGGACCCGGCCATCCAGATCTCCGCCGATCGCGACCGCGAGGTGGATGACGAGGTGCGGGCCATCGTCCACAGCGCCCTCGAGGATGAGGGTATCGAAGAGGTGGGCATGGAGATGCTGGAGAACGAGTCGCTCCTGATTCGCCTCTCCAGCAACGACGAGCAGCTGGCCCTGGCCGATCGCCTGCGGGCGCGCCTCGACCCCGCCTACACGGTGGCGCTGAACCTGGCGCCGGCCACCCCGGACTGGCTGCGCGCTATCGGGGGCGAGCCGATGTATCTCGGTCTCGACCTGCGCGGCGGGGTGCACTTCCTCATGGAGGTGGACATGGAGGCGGCCAAGGACACGGCGCTGGAGCGGTACGAGGGGGATTTCCGCACCCTGCTGCGGGAGGAGCGGCTGCGCTACACCACCCTGCGGACCGAGGAGGGGCGCGTGGAGCTGGCCTTCCGGCGGGACGAGGACCGGGATGCCGCCCTCGAGGTGCTGCACGCCGAATTCCCCGATCTCGACTTCGATACCGAGACGGTGGACGGCAATGCCGGCCTGCTCGTGCGCCTCTCCGAGGAGCGTGCGCGCGAGGTGCGCGAGTTCGCGCTGACCCAGAACATCACGACCCTGCGCAGCCGGGTCAACGAGCTGGGTGTGGCCGAGCCGATCATCCAGCGGCAGGGCAATGAGCGTGTCGTGGTCCAGCTTCCGGGGGTGCAGGACACCGCCCGGGCCAAGGACATCCTCGGCGCCACGGCGACCCTGGAGTTCCGGCTGGTGGATCAGGAGGGCGATCCCCGGGATGCCGCCGAGCGCGGGCGCGTCCCGCCCGGTTCGCGCCTCTACGAGGAGCGTGACGGCACGCCGATCCTGCTGCAGCGCCAGGTCATCGTCACCGGTGACTCCATCACCGATGCGTCGTCCGGCCTCGACCAGCAGTCCGGCAGCCCGGCGGTGTTCATCAACCTCGACGGCCAGGGCGCGCGGATGATGAGTCGCGTCACCCGCGACAACATCGGCAACCTGATGGCCGTGGTCTTCATCGAGAACCAGACCCGGGTGCGCGAGACCAACGGCGATATCGAGGAGTACACCGAGCGGGTCGAGGAGGTGATCAACGTCGCCCGGATCCGCGATGAACTCTCCCGCCGCTTCCAGATCACCGGCCTGGACAGCACCCAGGAGGCGCGCGATCTGGCCCTGCTGCTGCGCGCCGGGGCCCTGGCGGCGCCCATCGAGATCGTCGAGGAACGCACCGTCGGGCCGAGCATGGGGCAGGAGAACATCGACCGCGGCTTCGCCTCGGTGATCATCGGCTTCATCCTGGTGCTGGCCATCATGGCGATCTGGTACCAGGGCTTCGGCCTGGTGGCCAACGTCGCGCTGGCCCTGAACCTGGTGGTCATCGTCTCGGTGCTGTCGATGCTGCAGGCGACCCTGACGTTGCCGGGCATCGCCGGAATCGTCCTCACCGTCGGCATGGCGGTGGATGCCAACGTGCTGATCTTCGAGCGAATACGTGAGGAGATACGCAACGGCAACACGCCACAGGCGAGCATCAGTGCCGGTTACGAGAAGGCGTTGTCGACCATCGCCGACGCCAACGTCACCACGCTCATCGCCGCAGTGGTGCTGTTCGTCTTCGGCACCGGCCCGATCAAGGGCTTCGCCATCACGCTCAGCATCGGTATCGCCACCTCGATGTTCACCGCCATCATGGTGACCCGAGCCATCGTCAACCTGACCTGGGGGCGCAAGCGGCGCCTGACCAGCGTCTCCATCGGCTAGGGGGCGGCAGCAATGGATTTCTTCAGACGCGTTCCGCACATCCCGTTCATGAGCGGTCGTCGCAAGGCGGCCGGCGTCTCGGCCGTGCTGCTGATCGTGGCGGTGGCCGCGCTCGCCTTCCGGGGCCTGAACCTCGGCATCGACTTCACCGGCGGTACCGTGGTCGAGGTGGGCTATCCCGAGGCGGTGGTCCTCGACGATGTTCGCACCCGGCTGGACGAGAGCGGATTCGATGACGCCGTGGTGCAGACCTTCGGCACCGCTCGCGATGTCCTGATCCGGGTCCCCCCACACGAGGGCATGACCGATGCCCAGGTGAGCGAGTCGATCCTCGCGACGCTGCGCGAAGGTGACACCGGCGTGGAGATGCGCCGCGTGGAGTTCGTTGGCCCGCAGGTGGGCGAGGAGCTGACCAACGATGGCGGCCTGGCGTTGATCTACGCCATGATCGGGGTGCTCATCTACGTCGCCCTGCGCTTCGAGTACCGCTTTGCAGTGGGCTCCGTGGCGGCGCTGGCCCACGACCTGGTGCTGGTGATGGGGTTCATCGCCCTGTTCCGGATCCAGTTCGATCTCACGGTGCTGGCGGCCCTGCTGGCGGTGATCGGTTACTCGCTCAACGACACCATCGTGGTCTTTGACCGGATCCGCGAGAACTTCCGACGCATGCGCAAGGGCACGCGGGAAGAGGTGGTGGACGCCTCCCTCAACCAGATGCTCTCGCGCACCTTGATGACCTCGCTGACCACCGCGCTGGTGCTCATCGCCCTGGCGACCCTGGGCGGCGAGGTCATCCGCGGCTTCGCCCTGGCGCTGCTGGCCGGGGTCATCGTCGGGACCTACTCCTCCATCTACGTGGCCGCCAACACGGCACTGGCGCTGGGGGTGAGCAAGGCGGACCTGCAGCCGGTGGAGAAGGAGGGCGCGGATCAGGAGGAGCACCGCGAGCCCTGAACGCGCCGCGCCATCCCCCCGCCGGGGCGTGGCGGGCTCGAACCCGGGCCCGCGCGAACGTCCTGGCGGTGGGGTCTACGCCATCAGATCCGGGGTACGATGCGGGGCGATGGTGTGGAGCATCCCCGGGAAGATCTTCGGCGTGGCGGCGACCAGGTTGCCGGTCTCCAGATACGCCTCCCCCCCGTTGAAGTCGCTCACCAGCCCGCCGGCCTCGCGGACCAGCAGGACCCCGGCGGCCATGTCCCACGGGTTGAGCCCGATCTCCCAGAATCCGTCCAGCCGCCCGGCGGCGACGTAGGCCAGATCCAGCGCGGCGGAGCCGGGGCGGCGGATGCCCGCGGCCAGCGGGTGGAAGGCACGGAACATCCCGAGATAGGCGTCCAGGTGCTCCGGCTGCTTGAACGGGAAGCCGGTGCCCAGAAGACTGCCCTCTAGTTGACGTCGGGGTGCCACGCGCAGGCGCTGGCCGTCCAGCTGCGCCCCGCTGCCGCGGCTGGCGGTGTACATCTCCTCACGCATGGGATCGTAGATCACCGCCTGCTCCAGCCGGTTGCCGTGGCGCAGGGCGATGGAAACGGCGAACTGCGGAAAGCCGTGCAGGAAGTTCGTGGTGCCGTCCAGAGGGTCGATGATCCACTGGTAATCACTGCTGCCGCTGTCACCGCTCTCTTCGGCCATGAACCCGTGATCGGGGTAGGCCTTGCGGATGATGTCGATGATCGCCTCTTCCGCGGCGCGATCGACCTCGGAGACGAAATCGTTGTGGCCCTTGGCCTCGATGGTCAGGCGGTCGATGTCGCGGGCGCCGCGAACGATGATGCTGCCCGCGCGGCGGGCGGCGCGCACGGCAATGTTGAGCATCGGATGCATGGGGCGTTTTTCTCCGGGTGTTGAGCGGATGGGACTGCGTGAAGTCGGCTGTCCGGTCGCGGCGGGCGCGGGTCGGCCCGGGTTCGGGGGGTCGCGACCG